>NZ_JAPCJA010000009.1:0-106574 GCF_027707745.1 Aeromonas sp. QDB23 | reverse complement strand
CGTCGCTCATTTACTGCCGAATTCAAACTCGAAGCCGCATCCCTGGTGCTCGACCAGGGATATTCTGTCCCCGAAGCAAGCCGTTCACTGAATGTCGGTGAAACCGTACTTCGCCGCTGGGTTCAGCAACTACAATCCGAACGAACCGGCACCACTCCTATTAGCAAAGCACTGACTCCTGAGCAGCAGAAAATTCAGGAGCTGGAAGCCCGCATCCATCGGCTCGAGCGCGAAAAGGACATTCTAACAAAGGCTACGGCTCTCTTGATGACGGACGAGTTCACACGTACGCGCTGATAGACCAATTAAGAGAGCAAGCCCCCATCACCCTGGTATGCTGCGCTTTCGATGTTCCCACTTCCTGTTTTTACGACTATCTGGCTAGCAAGCGGACGATTAACCGTGAGCGGATACAGCAACGCAGCGAGTTGCGCCGGTTGTTCAAAGAGAGCCGAGGCTCGGCAGGCAGCCGCACCTTGATGTCGATGATGCGGGAGTTGGGGTATCAGATTGGTCGATTCAAAGTACGTAACCTGATGAAGGAAGCCGGGCTGGCATCCAGGCAGCTGGGCGCACACCGTTATAAGGTGGCACAGTCTGAACGACCGGATATTCCCAATCTGCTGGCCCGCGAATTTGATGTCCAGCAACCCAATCAGGTGTGGTGTGGCGATATCACTTACGTCTGGGCCGGTGGTCACTGGCATTACCTGGCCGCAGTGCTCGACCTGCATACCCGGCGGGTCGTGGGCTGGGCGATGTCTGACAAACCTGATGCAGAGTTGGTAATAAAAGCACTGGAGATGGCCTATCAGCTGCGAGGTTGCCCATCCGGTGTGCTGTTTCACTCTGACCAAGGTAGCCAATACGGCAGTCGGGCATTTCGGCAACGACTGTGGCGCTATCGCATGACCCAGAGCATGAGTCGGCGTGGTAATTGCTGGGATAACGCACCGATGGAGCGATTGTTCAGAAGCCTGAAGTCAGAGTGGCTCCCGGCAAGGGGATACATGAGCCTGCGGGAAGCAAAGCGGGATATCAGTTGTTACCTCATGGATTACTACAACTGGCGGCGTCCACATCAATACAATGACGGGATACCGCCAGCAAAAGCCGAGGTTCGGCCTAACCAAGTGTCCGGATTTAGTTGACCACTACAGTGTGTACCACAAACAAAGAGGCCTTCCCGTTGGAAAGGCCTCTTTGCTTTATCTATCAGGTGATTACCATCACTCGGTCGATTTATCAGGGCTTCTCTTTGTTGCCAATGCTCAGGCCAAGTTTGATGGAGAGGGCTGCCAGTAGCAGCAGCATCATGATCAGGGAAAAGAAGTTGCTGCCGAGCTCCGGGTATTGCACCTTGAGCAGCGCAGAGTGGCCGAAGGCACCGATAAAGAAGCAGAACAGGGTACAGATGGGGGTATTGCCCACCATGGGTTCATGGCGATAGTGCTGGAACAGCTGATAGGCCGCCAGCCAGAGGGCAATCAGCGGGAAGAAGGAGAAAGGTACGACCGAGTTGGTCAGCACGGCCAGAGAGGCGTCGCCACAGATGCCAATCAGCATCGCCATGGCGAGCGGTTTTTTCGGGATCATAAGCTGTTCAGGCATGTCGTTCTCCATCCTGTGGTCATGGGTGAGGTGCACGGCGCTTCTGGTTTTGTACCTCGGCGCCCATGGCGATCATCCGCAGTTGGCTAATGGTTCGGTCGGAGAGTGCCCGGCACTCTTCGCTGGTCATGTCGAGCGCATCGGCGCCGGCACTGAATACGATGGTGACCATGGCTTCAGCCTGGATGTAGGCATCTTCCCGTGGCGCTTCGGTGGTGGCTTCCAGATAATCGGTCAGCTCGGCGATGAAGTGCTGGATTTCGCGAGCCACCGCCTGACGAAAGGCGGCCGAGGTGCCGGAGCGCTCCCGCAGCAGCAGCCGGAAGATGTTGGGGTTGTTCTCGACAAACTCCATAAAGGTCTGCACCGAGGTGCTGATGACACTGCCGCCACCGGCAATGCGCTGGCGTGCCTGGCGCATCAGTTGGCGCAGGGTAAGACCCCCTTCGTCAACCAGGGTCAGGCCCAGCTCTTCCATGTCGCGAAAGTGGCGATAGAAAGAGGTGGGGGCAATACCCGCTTCACGAGCGACTTCCCGCAGGCTGAGATTGGAGAAACTCCGGTTGGCACACAGTTGGCTGAATGCAGCATCGATCAATGTACGCCGGGTTTTTTCTTTTTGTTGAGCGCGAATACCCACAGAATCAGTCACCTTCAGCTTATCGAGGCCAAATGATAACCCGAAGGCGCCTCAGGATCAGGTTTGTATCCTACTTTTTTACCATTGACCCTGAGGAAATCGCCATGGAAAATGGTGAACAGCTGTTCGCTGAAAGGATGCTATGAGATGGCCAGACCCCCGATTATTTTGACCAATACCCTGCTGTTCTCCCTCTCCGGGATAGTGGCGTTGATTGTCGTGCCCTGGTACGGCATGAGCCACGGTTACGATCTCTGGCAGTGGGCCAGCTTCCTGTTGTTGTTCTGCCTGAGTGGTCTCTCCATCACCGCAGGCTATCACCGACTCTGGTCGCACAAGGCCTATAAGGCGCACCCCGCTTTGCAGTGGTTGTTTGCCATCGGCGGCGCGTTGGCGCTGCAGAATTCGGCCCTGCACTGGTCGGCCGATCATCGCCGTCATCATCGCCATGTGGATGACAATGAAAAAGACCCCTATAGCGCGGGGCGCGGTTTCTGGTACTCCCACATCGGCTGGATGTTGCGGGAGCATCAGGGAGATCGCTATGGCGATTACAGCAATGTGCGGGATCTGCAGAACAACACTGTGGTCGCGTTTCAGCACCGTCACTACCTGATGCTGGTGCTGGCGACCAATCTGGGTCTGCCGCTGCTGCTTGGCCTGTGGCACGGGGATCTGCTCGGCATGCTGCTGTTGGCGGGCGTGCTGCGGATGGTGATGACTCACCACACCACCTTCTTCATCAACTCGCTGGCCCACATCTGGGGCAGTCAGCCCTATACCGACCGCAATACCGCTCGCGATAACGGCATCCTGGCCTTTTTCACTTTTGGTGAGGGGTACCACAACTTTCACCACCTGTTCGAGAATGACTACCGCAACGGCATTCACTGGTGGCAGTTCGATCCGACCAAGTGGTTGATCCGGCTCGCCTCCTGGTGTGGTCTGGCGGGGGATCTCAGATCCTCGCCGGAGGAGCGTATTGAGCAGGCCCGGCTGCTGATGCAGCTGAAGCGGGCGCAAGCCAGATTGCGCAAGCAGGAGGATCGCGAACTGTGGCAGGCACTGCTGCAGGAGGAGTACGACAAGCTGAGCCAGCAACTGCAACACTACTACGCCAGTCGCAAACGGCTGCTGGAGCTGCGCAAGCGCAAGGCGCTGGCGCGCTATGACCGCCTCAAGCTGCAACTGGAGTACCGCGCTTTGCGGGATGGCTTCATCGCAGGTAAACGCAGCTGGAGTCGCCTGCTGGCAGGCATTGCATGATGCCTTGCCGGGGTATCACACAGACTTAAAGAGAAGACCGCCTGCTGGCGGTCTTCTCTTTGGTATGCATGTTTGAACGGGCTAGTTGGTCTGGCTCTGCTGTTGTTGCAACTGATCCAGTGCTTGTTGCTCCTGCTGGCTGAGACCCAGCTGTTCGCAGGCCTGCTCAAAGCTGATCCCCGGATGGCACATCATGATATCCAATAACGGGAGGGCTAGTTGGTTTGGCTCTGCTGTTGCTGCAACTGATCCAGTGCCTGTTGCTCCTGCTGGCTGAGACCCAGCTGTTCGCAGGCCTGCTCAAAGCTGATCCCCAGATGGCACATCATAATATCGATGGCGGGCAGATAGTTTTTCATAGCTTCTTCCATGGTGATCCTCCAGACCCGTCACTTATGCCCTGAACCACTCGGGGCGGCAATTAGACTTTAGGCTTAGTCTGTCCATTTGATAAGCACCCCTGCCACTGGGGGAGGGAATTTGTTACCCTGCACCATGATAAAAACGGTTGCCGTATGACTGCGAGCAACAGGTGAGGAGCAGGGCATGTTATTGAGTTTCTTGATCATCGCTTCAGGTTGGTGGCACATCCGTGCTGCCTACGGTTCAGACAGCCGCCAGTTCTATATCAGCAAGCCGCTGACCATGCTGCTTATCATCGCGTTGGCGTTCGGCTACCAGAGTTATGACCACGACGGTTCTCACGCCTGGATCCTGCTCGGCCTCTGCCTCTCGCTGGCGGGCGATGTGCTGCTGATGCTGCCAAGCGATCGCTTCATTCAGGGGTTAGCGGCGTTTTTTGTCGCGCATCTCTGCTATATCGTCGGCTTTGCCCAGGGGCCGTTGGTGCTCAATCTGTTGGATGGTTTGCTGCTGTTGCTGATCGCCGGCATGGTCTTTGGTCTGCTGTGGGGCAAGCTGGGGGAGATGCGGATCCCGGTCTTCTGCTACATGCTGGTGATCATCGGCATGGCCTGGGTGGCCGCCGGTGCCTGGCATGCCTCTCTCACTGCCGGTTCTGCCGCCGCTCTGGTGGGGGCGCTGATGTTCCTCTTCTCCGACAGCATGCTGGCGCTCGATCGCTTCCGCCGCCCCTTTCCCCACGCTCGGGCCTGGGTCATGAGCAGCTACTTCGCCGCGCAATTCCTGATTGCGGGATCGCTGGCGGGATAATGCCTTCTGGTTGAGTACAGGTAATAGATAGCGAAAAACGGGCATTGGCCCGTTTTTCGTTTTATGCCCGGCGTTTTTTCACGCCTCTAGCGGTTCGGCATCCGCTGCCCGTGGGGCGGGGGATTTGAGCAACAGCATCAGGCCGCTGGCGATCAGCAGGAAGATCCCCATGATGTAGAACACCTGGTTATAGGCCATGATGGCCGCCTCCCGGTTGATGGTATTGGCCAGCATGGCCCGCGCTTGCTGCTGGGCAATCTCGGGGCCTGAGCCCTGCGCCATCATGCTCTGGGCCAGCTGCAGCAGATAGCTCTGCCCCTCGATACTGCTGGCGGCCAGAGTGCTGCCAATCTGCAGCACATGGGTGCGGGTATCGTTGTCGAGCAAGGTCGCGATGATGGCGATACCGAAGGCGCCGCCGAGGTTGCGCAGCACGTTGAGCAGGGTCGAGGAGGAGGGTATCTCGTCGTGGCTCAGACTGGCGGTCGCTACCAGCGACAGCGGCACCATAATGAAGGGTTGCCCCAGCGCCCGCACGATGAGCGACTGGATCAGCTGCGGCCCGGCGTAGTCGGCACTCATGTTGACGTTCATAAAGCAGCTGACGGCGAAGATCAGGAAGCCGAAGCTCACCAGATAGCGCGGGTCTATCTTGTGGGTCAGTTTGGGCACCAGCGGCAGCACCAGCAGTTGCGGCAGTCCCATCCACATCAGTACCTCGCCGATTTCCAGCGCGTTGTAGTTGTGGATCTGGGTCATGTAGAGCGGCAACACATAGATGGAACCCATCAACGCCATCCCGAGGATCAGATAGGCGAAGCAGGCCAGCGCGAAGCGCGGGTTATGCAGCAGCCGCAGATTGACCAGCGGGTGGCGGCGGATCAGCTGGCTGATGACGAAGAACACCAGCGCCACCGCCGAGATCACCGCCAGTCGCACGATGAAGCTTGAGCCGAACCAGTCCTCCCGATTGCCCTCCTCCAGTACCACCTCCAGCAAGCCGAGCCCGAGCGCCATGGTGACGATGCCGATGAGATCCACCCGCTTGATCACGGCCCAGTCCACCGGCTTTTTGTCCAGCCCGTGGGCCAGCATGGCCATCACCAGCAGTCCTGGCGGCACGTTGAGGTAGAAGATGTAGTGCCATGACATCTGTTCGGTGAGCCAACCGCCGAGGGTCGGGCCGATAGCGGGGGCGAAGGTGGCGCAGAGGCCAAACAGCGCCATGCCGGTGGCCCGCTTCTGTAGCGGCAACAGGGTGACGATGAGGGAGAAAGCCATCGGGATCAGCGCCCCGCCGGTGAAACCCTGCAGCGCCCGAAAGACGATCATGCTGGTGAGGTTCCAGCTGAACGAGCAGAGTACGGAGGCGACGATAAAGGCGCCGGTGGTCCACAGCAGGTAGCGGCGCACGCTCAGCCCCCGGCTCAACCAGCCGCTCAGGGGGATGGCGATCATCTCCGCCACCAGATAGGAGGTGGAGATCCAGGAGCTTTCGCTCAGAGTGGCCGATAGCGCCCCCTGAATATCCTTCAGGGAGGCATTGGTGATCTGGATATCGAGGATGGCCATGAAGGCGCCGATGAGGCCCCCCATGACCGCGATCCAGTTGCGACGTGGAATGGGTTCCATTAGTTGGCGGCAACCACGGGATCAGGCGTGCGGGTATCCACGATCACTTCGGTAGAGAGACCCGGCAGCAGCTTGCCAGCCAGCAGGCCCGGCTCGGGGATGCGGATCTTGACCGGCACCCGCTGCACGATTTTGGTGAAGTTTCCGGTGGCATTCTCCGGTGGCAGCAGGGCGAACTTGGCACCGGTCGCCGGGGCCAGGCTGTCGATGATCCCCTCGACCGGTTGATCCGGGTAGGCATCGAGCACCACTTCGACCTTCTGGCCCGGCTGCATATGGGCGAGCTGGGTCTCCTTGAAGTTGGCCTCGACCCACACCTGCTGCAGCGGCACCAGACTGGCGACCTGCATGCCGGACTGGACGTAGAGCCCTTCCCGCAGGCTGCGCTTGCCGATGATGCCATCGGCAGGCGCCCGCAGTTCGGTGTAGCCAAGCTCCAGCTTGGCCTGCTCCAGTTGTGCTTCGCTCAATGCCAGCTTGGCCAGGTTCTGTTTGCGCTCGGCATCCAGTACCAGCAGGCGTTCACGGGCCGCCTGCAGGGCGGCTTTGGCCTCCTGGGCTTGCGCCTGATTGACCTGCAGACCGGCACGCACCTCGTCCAGACTGTCTTGCGAGCTGTAGTGGCGCTGGTTGAGCTGGCTGATGCGGTTGACCTGCTGGCTGGCGCGCAGCTGTTCGGCATTGGCGGAGGCGACCTTGGCCTCGGCTTGCTGGATCAGGCTCAGCTGTTGGGTGCGGGTGGCAGCGAGATTTTCGGCCGTCGCCTGATTGAGATGCAGGTCGGCCTCAGCCTCGGCCACTTTGGTCTTGTATTCACGGTCATCGAGCCGGGCGATCAGCTGGCCCGCTTTGACCGGCTGGTTGTCGGTGACCAGCACTTCGCGGATATAGCCGGGCAGCTTGGAGCTGATCCCGGTCACTTCACTCTGCAGGTAGGCGTTGTCGGTGCTTTCAAAATGGCGGCCGTGAAGATACCAGTAACCGGCGAACAGCAGACCGAGCAGCGCCAATATCATGGCTGCCAGCAGGGGAATTTTTTTGTGTTGACTCATTTTTGTGATTCCTGAACTTAAGGGGCGCAGGCTAACACTGGTCAACTGTTTCGATTAGTATTGGTTCACGAGATATACAGTTTCACTGGTGCAACAATGGATCTCAATGCCGCGTTAATTCTGGTGCGTATCGTCGACAAAGGCTCGTTTACGGGAGCCGCCCGCGAGCTGGGGATGACCAAGGCGATGGTCAGCCGCCGTATCGCCGAGCTGGAACAGCGGCTCGGGGTGCGACTGCTCTATCGCTCCACCCGTCAGCTCACTTTGACCGAGGAGGGGGAGAAGTACTACCTGCACTGCAGCAAGGCGGTCGATGCCCTGACCGAAGCCGAGCTGATGCTGAGCGCCAGCCAGCAGGAGGTGACCGGCATCCTCAAACTGGCGGTGCCCATCGAGACAGGGCAACTGGTGGTCGGGCGCTTGGTCGCCAAGTTTTTGCAGGCCTATCCTGCCTTGCAGGTGGAGCTGGAGCTGACCAATCGGGTGGTGGACCCCATCAGCGAAGGGCTGGATGCGGTGGTGCGAATTGGCGACATGAGCGACTCCAATCTGGCGGCCCGCCGGCTCTGGAGCACCGGACGGCTGCTTTGTGCCAGCCCGGACTATCTGGCGCGCAGTCCGGTCATCGCGCGGCCGGAGGATCTGGTCAATCACGAGCGGGTGACGGTGAGCAGCGGGTTTCTCGCCTCTCATTGGTGCTTCGAGCTGGATGGCAGAGAGGTGCTGGTTGACCCCCCATCCCGTTTTCGGGTCAATAATATTACCTGTGCCCGAGAGGCGGCGAAGGCGGGGCTGGGGTTGGCCTCGTTACCCGCTATGCTCTGTCAGGATGAGCTGGCCAGCGGCGAGTTGGTGATCCTGCTGCCAGAGTGGCAGCAACCCAGGGTGCCCATCTACCTGCTGTTTCCGGAGCGGCGGCTGATGCCGCGCAAGTTGCGGGCATTCATCGATTTCATGATTGAGAACGGCGCCGAGTTTGGCATCGACAAGCTGTTGTAAGGGGGAGCTATGGATAACTGGATCAATCTCTATCGCGCCTCTCATACCCTGGAGGCACACGCCCTGAAAGGGGCGCTGGAGGCAGAAGGGGTGCTGGTGCGGCTCAATGGCGAGGGGCTTTCCGGCGCCCTTGGCGAACTGCCGGTCGACATGTTGCAGGTGACCCTGATGGTGCGGGCCGAGGATCGCAGCAGGGCGGGGCGGGTCATCGAGCGTTACCAGCAGCGTCAGGGTAACGGTTGGCTGTGCGGTCAGTGCGGGGAGGAGAACGGCGCCAACTTTGAGGTCTGCTGGCGCTGTCATCACGATCCCCACGACAGCTGAGTTTTCTTCCGCTAGCGCGGCGGGAACTCGATATCTTCCCCCGCGCTGGCATCATGATAGATCGCCAGATCCAGCTCGTTCTCGCTGCGGGCGATCAGCACCGACACCAGAATATCCCCCGATACATTGACCGTGGTGCGCGCCATGTCGAGGATCCGGTCAATGCCAGCAATCAGTGCCACCCCTTCCAGCGGCAAGCCCACCGCCGTCAGCGTCAGGGTCAGCAGCATCAACCCGGTGCCCGGGGTGCCAGCTGTGCCGATACTGGCCAGGGTGGCGATGCTGATGATGGTCAGGTAATCGACCATGTGCAGGTCCACCCCGAATGCCTGAGCCACGAACAGCGCAGTGACCCCCTGATAGAGGGCCGTGCCATCCATGTTGATAGTGGCGCCGATGGGCAGCACCTTGGCGGTGATGGCGGGTGAGACTCCCAGCCGCTTCTCGGCGCAGGCCAGACTGATGGGCAGGGTGGAGCTGCTGGAACTGCTGGTGAAGGCCACCGCCTGGGCATCGACGATGCTTTTGAAGTAGTGCAACGGATTGAGCCGTGCCAGCAGGAGCAGCAGGGTGCTGTAGACCCCGAGCACGTGCAGCAGGCAACCGAGGTAGACGGCGCCGATCACCTTGAGCAGCGGCAGCAGCAGATCGAGGCCGTACTTGCCGGTCATCCAGGCCATCAGGGCGCAGACACCATAAGGGGCGAGCGCCATCACCATCTGGGTCAGCTTGAACATCCCCTCGGCCAGCGAGGTGAAGAAGAGGATGGCGGGACGACCACGGCGACCGCTGGCGTTGAGGGCCACCGCCAGCGCCACCGCAAAGACGATCACTTGCAGGATCTTGCCATCTACCATCGCCTGTACCGGGTTGCTCGGCACCAGATGGCTCAGCACGCTGGCCAGGGTGGGCGGTTCCGACATGCCGATCCGCTCATAGGGGCCCATGTCGGCACCCATGCCGGGCTCCAGCAGCCAGCCCATCATCAGGCCGATGCAGATGGCGATGGCGGTCGAGCAGAAGTAGAGACAGATCGCCTTGCTGCCGATGCGATCGAGGGCCTTGCCCTTGAGCAGCGAGGTGAGACCGGCGATGACTGAGCAGAAGATAAGGGGCACCATCAGCATCTGGATGGTGTTGACGAACAAGACGCCAAGGGGCTTGAGCAGCAGGGCCTGCTGTTCAAAACCGACGCCCAGACCAATCCCTGTCAGCATGCCGATCAGGGTCTTGAGCCAGAGGGGGCGGCGGGTCCAGATCTGCCAGGGCTTGAGAGCCTCTCCATGGAACAGCATGACGCCAATATCCTTATACATTGTCTGCGATGGCCAAAAAGGGGCGCCAGTGTAGCGATCCCTGACGCGGGTTGCCACATTATCGACAAAGCGGCGGCGGTGACCACTCCCCTGGCCAGGTAATGCGCAATTTATTGGCCTATATCAAGATCCCTCCGGGCGGGGCGATATTTAATTGGCATTAAATATGTTCATTATTGAGGTGAGAGATGTCGCAATCGGTTCATGGTCACGAAGTGATGGAAATGATGCTGGCGCAAGGGGGGCAATTTACCCGTGCCAGCCTGAAACAGGCGATGGCGGAGCGGTTCGGTGCCGAGGCCCGTTTTCATACCTGCAGTGCCAGTGAGATGGATGCGGAGGCGCTGATCGACTTCCTGGCCGCTCGTGGCAAATTTATCGACTCGGCAGAGGGCTTCCAGACCCATGCCGACAAGATCTGCAACCACGGTTAACCCCCAGCGAGCGCATCTGGCGCTCGCTCAATTCTTCGCCCTTTGCTATATTTCGCCCCCTCTCTTTTCCCTATTCAGGGCGTAGCCCGGGCGTTGTATGGATACTTTTTCTGCCGCAGTCATGCTGTTTCTGATCATGGACCCGCTGGGCAACCTGCCGGTCTTCCTCTCTATCCTGCGTCATATCGATCCCAAGCGACGCCGCAAGGTGATGATCCGCGAGCTGCTCTTCTCGCTGGCCATCATGATGCTGTTCCTGTTTGTCGGTCAGCAGATCCTCGGCTTCCTCAATCTGCGGCAGGAAGCGGTCAGCATTGCCGGGGGCATCATCCTGTTCCTGATCGCCATCAAGATGATCTTCCCGAGTGAAGGGGGGGTGACCGGACTGGCGGCGGGCGAGGAGCCCTTCCTGGTGCCGATGGCGATCCCGATGATCGCCGGCCCGTCGATCCTTGCCTCTTTGATGCTGCTGGCCAATCAGGAGCCAGCCCGGATGGTGGACTGGTCGCTGGCGCTCTTCATGGCCTGGGCCGCCAGCGCGGTGATCCTGATGTTCTACGAGGTATTCAACAAGCTGTTGGGTGAGCGGGGACTCACTGCGGTGGAGCGATTAATGGGCATGCTGCTGGTGATGATCTCGGTCCAGATGCTGCTGGACGGCGTACATCACTATCTGGCGGTGACCGGTCAGGGCTGACCGGTTTACATGCCGAAATAAATGAAACGGGGCTATGCAGAGCCCCGTTTTTTGTGCCGCCGAGCAGGTGTGCCGTCACCCGTGTGTGGTCGCTGCGGGTTCCAGTTTGCTCATGATGAGGGACAGCAACAGCTCCCGCAGCCAGCGGTGGCCCGGATCCTCGCTGTGACGCTGATGCCAGATCAGCAGGTGGGAGATGCTGTCCAACCCGATGGGCAGTGGCAGTTGCAACAGCGGATAGACCTGGGTGGCGTGGCGGGCGTAGAGCTTGGAGAGGGTCACTATCATGTCGGAGTGCATCCCCATCCGCAGCGCCGCCTCGAAGGAGGGCACGGTCGCCTCGATACGTCGATAGAGATCCTGCTCCGCCAGCTTGTGATCCAGCATCCAGCGATCCCGTCCCTCGCAATAGGTCTGCACATGGGGGTAGCTGAGATAGTGATCCAGATTCCAGTTGGGCTCCCGCAGCGCGGGGTGGTGCTGCTGCACCAGACAGGTGAGATCATCGACCGCCAGCACTCGCTGACAGATGCTGTCGGGCAGGGTATCGAGCCGGTAATCGGAGCTGATGCAGTTCTCCCGCACCGCGAAGGCGATATCCACCTGCCCCTGACTCATCTCGGTCAGACTGTTCTCGGTCCACTCCTCGTAACGCAGGCGGATCCTTGGTGCCTGCCGCTTCAGCTCGCTCAGGTAGAGCGGGGCAAACAGGGTAAATGCGCTGTCCATGCTGGCGATGACGAACTCCCGCTCGGAGCTGGCGGGGTCAAACTCTGGCGGCTGGATCAGATTGTCCAGCGACAGCAGGATGGGTTGCAACTGCTGTTGCAGCGCAAGGGCACGGCCGGTGGGTTCCAGCCCGTAGGCAGAGCGGATGAAGAGGGGATCGTTAAAGGTATCGCGCAGGCGGCCGAGGGCCTTGCTGACGGCGGATTGGCTCAGATGAAGGCGGCGTGCCGCCTTGCTGCCGTTGCGCTCTTCCAGCAGTACCTGCAGGATAATCAGCAGATTGAGGTCGATGCGACCCAGTTGTTCCAGCAGCATGATATGAATCCTCTTCAATTCTAAGATGAATTTATACCATTTGTTTTCATATCTTGGCGATCTTATCCTCGAATGGTCTCAGGTTCGCATGAACCACTGGTACAGGATGTAGCGGTTGAGGGGACATGTAGCACAATCAATATGGCGACCTCAGGGTCGCCCTATTTTTTGGCTATGATTTATTTGCTCACTTGCACCTGCCTTGATTTTGCCCAACAATCCCAGCGCTCTATTTTGATACAAGTAATAGATATCTCTTTGTGAGGGAGTATCCCTATGGGACTCGGTGGAATTCATATCTGGCATATGCTGATCCTCTTGCTGGTCGTTGTGCTGGTCTTCGGCAGCAAGCGTCTTGCCGGTGCAGGTGAGGATCTGGGGACCGCCATCAAAGATTTTCGCAAGGCGATGCGTGACGACGCAAATCATCCGAAATAAGCAGTAGGAGTAGAAAATGTCTGTAGACGAGAAAGTTGAACTGAACGAAACCTGTGACAGCTGCGGCTGTTTTGCCGAGATCGGCACCATCATCGGCGAAGGCGACGATGTGATGGATCTGGTTATTGAAGCCGCGGCCGAGGCTGATGCCCGCGCCAAGCTGGCTGCCTATGAAGCACTGGCCAAACAGGTCACTGCCGAAGCTCAAGTGAGCAGCGAACTGACCCAGGGCGCCAACGGCGTGATCCTGAAAGCCCGCCTGCAATTCACCTGCACCGCCGAAAAACTGATTTTCGAAATGCGGGCCCGCTCTATCTGAGTGGTCTGATAACGCGGCAGGTTTGCCTGCCGTGTTGACCCTTCTGCTGTGGGTCGGCGTTCTATAGTTACTCTATCCCACAGACGTTTTTGCCCGGCGCGAGTCGGCCAACAGAAGGCGCAAACATCATGACGCAGCGATGGATCTCTGCCCCCAATCCCACCCTCTATCGTGATCCGTGCTGCCAATCGGCAGCAGGCGTGACGTTAGCGCAGGGGCAGCCATCGTGATGCGACGCTGGATCTGGGCTCTGCTGGCCCTTTGCTGTTTTCCCCTGCTGGCGGCTGAACTCAAGCCACTGCGTCTGCCCCAACCCGGGGATCTCGAAAGCATTCTGCAAAAACGCGAACTCAGGGCTCTGGTGGTCTATGAGCGCGGCTTCTATTTTCTCGATCGCGGCTCCCAGTACGGCATTCTGGTCAACCAGCTACAAGGGTTCGAGCGCTGGCTGAACAAGACCTATCTCGCCAAGGAGAAGGTCAAGCTCAAGGTGGTCTACATCCCGGTGCGCCAGGACAAGCTGCTGGACTATCTGGCCGAAGGGCGCGGCGATCTGGTGGCAGCGACCATGACGGTGACCCCGACCCGGCGTGAACAGGTGGCCTTCTCCCGGCCGCTCATCTCTTCCATCGAGGAGTGGGTGGTGAGCCAGAACAGCTTGCCCGCCTTCAACCGCATTACCCAGCTCTCCGGCAGGCGGGTCTGGGTGCGCGCCAGCTCCAGCTACTACGAGAGTCTGCGTCAGCTCAACTGGCTGTTTCGCGAGCTGGGGCTGCCCCCCGTCTATATCGAGACGGTGCCCGAATACCTGCAGGATGGCGATCTGCTGGAGATGGTGGCCGCCGGCATCATTCCCCTGACGGTGACCGACAGCTACAAGGGGCGGATCTGGCTGGGGGGGATGATCTCCGGCCTCAAGGCTCACAAGCTGATCCCCCTACGCAGCAACGGCACCAGCGCCTGGGCGCTACGCAAGAACAGCCCCGAGCTGCTCAAGGCGGTCAATGGCTATCTGGCGAGTGTCAGCCGCAACAGCCTCTACAGCGACATGACCCTGCGCCGGTTGCTGGTTCACAGCGATCAGATGAGCAATATCCTGGCGCCGGACCCCATGGGGCGACTGGCGACCATTCGCAAGGTGCTGGAGAAGTACGCCAATCAATACGATCTCGACTGGCTGATGCTGGCGGCGCTCGGCTACAAGGAGTCCGGCCTCAATCCCAAGGTGCGTTCGCACAAGGGGGCCGTGGGCATCATGCAACTGCTGCCTGGCACGGGGCGGGAGGTCGGTATCAACGGCGCCAGACTGACCACCCTTGAGGGCAATGTGGAAGCCGCCTGCCGCTACATGCGGTTGATCCTCGATACCTACTTCAATGATCCCGAGCTGGATCGGCTCAACCGCCACCTGTTTGCCCTCGCCGCCTACAACGCGGGGCCTAACCGGGTGCAGGCGCTGCGGGGCAAGGCCGAGAAGCTGGGGCTCGATCCCAACGTCTGGTTCGGCAACGTGGATCAGCTGGTGGCCAACGAAGTTGGGCAGGGGCCGATCAACTATGTCGGCACCATCTACAAGTACTACGTGGCCTATCGTTTCAGCCTGCCCCAGATCGAGGGCAAGGCTGCCGCTATCGAAGCGGCTCAGCCCTGAGCCGGTTGACCGGCAGGGTCGCCTGCACGGTCGGCAATTGCCAGCCACCGTCCCTGTGTTGCAAAAACCAGTGGGCGGGGCCGGTGGTCGGGATGAGATCTGGCTGGCTGAGCTGGCCCAGATAGCGCAACATCGGGGTATCATGCAGTTCCATCAGCAACTCCTTTTGAATATGTGAAGAGGCTCGCCAGCGTTATGACACCCGGCCATGACAGCAGGATGACACCATGATCCCCGGATCCTTTGCCCTGATCGACGATCCCCGGCTGGCACTCAAGGTGCGTTGCCACTGGATCCGCCATGCCTGCGAGCGGATCCAGGCGCAGTACTACAGCTGGGAGGAGGACAGCAGCGGCAAGCTGCTGCTGAGCGAGCTGCTCCATGCCGCCCGGCGTGGCGTCAAGGTGCAGCTGCTGGTGGATGATCTCTATGCCGGTGACAACCGCTTTCTGGAGATGGTGGCTCACTATCCGGGGATCGAGGTGCGGTTGTTCAACCCCTTCTGGCTGCGGGGCTGGCGCCCGCTGGCACTGTTGCTGGAGGGGCTGCTCAGCTTTCGCCGCATCAACCACCGGATGCACAACAAGCTGCTGCTGGTGGATGGCAAGCTGGCGCTGATCGGCGGGCGCAACATCGGCGATCGCTACTTCGGGATGGATCTGCAGGCCCCCTTCGTGGATCTCGATCTCGCCTGTCAGGGGGGGCTGTGCCAGCAGATGGTGCAGGGGTTCGAGCAATTCTGGCACAGCCGCTGGAGCCACCCCATCCGCCATCTGCTACGCCGCGAGTTGCTGCCCGCTGAAATTCAGGTGGTCAATGACTTCCTGTTCACCATGACGGATCCGGCGGTGGCCACGGTCTACGATCTGCCTGCGGCGCTGTTTGACGAGAGCGATGTGCCGCTGCAATGGCACGAGGGGCGGGCCGAGGTGTGGTTCGACCGTCCCGGCAAGGGGCTGATCTCCCGCCCCACCACCGCCCGTCAGCTGTGGCGCCAGCTGGCTGACAATCCCGGCTCGCTTGGGTTGGTGACTCCTTACCTCATCCTGACCCGCGGGTTTCGGCACCGTCTGGCGCGGCTGCGCCAGCAGGGGGTCGCCATCGACATTCTCACCAACTCGCTGGCCAGCACCGATGTGCCGCTGGTCTATGGCGCCTATCAGCGCTATCTCGGCTGGTTGCAGCGCCGCGGGATCCGGGTTGCCGAGTTTGATCATGGCCACGGCAGCCTGCACGCCAAGCTGATCCTGCTGGGGCAGGATCGGGCGCTGTTTGGCAGCCTCAACCTCGATCCCCGCTCGCTGTTTCTCAATACCGAGCTGATGCTGCATCTGCACTGCCCGCCGATCTGCGAGGCGCTGCGAATGTGGCTGGCTCGCTGGCAGGAGCAGGCCGAGGGATCGCCGCGCAAACCCGAGGGGTGGTCAAGGCGGCTGGTGGCCCGCCTGAGCGACTGGTTGCCGCTGCGCCGCTGGCTGTGAGGCGGCCATTTTTTGTGCGAGATCTCGCAAAGCCTTGTAAGCCATTGCAGACGACCCTTGCGGGTGAATAACCATGCTTGGATCTATCTGGCTGTTTTATAACAATTTAGTGGTGATGATAAGGCTGTTTTTTGTACTTGCATGTGAATGGAATGGGCATAAAAACGTTTTTTATTTTGTTTTTATGCGTAATATTTCAGTTGCAAGGACAAACACGGCGGCTTGTCTGCCGTGTGGACGAGGGTTGTTACGGGTTGCTGGCCAGTTGCTTCGCGGCAATGGGCGCTCACTTCAGATGGGTAGCGAACTATCGGAAAGTGAAACAGAGACCCGGCGTGGCCGGACTCCAATATGGAACATGCTATTTGCGAGGGGGTGACATGGACATGTCACCCCACTTTTTTTGGTTGCTCGCCACCGTTTAACTTTTCCATGACCGTCGCCCATCGCAAGAGCCGCAGAGGGTAAGGCAATAAAAAGAGGGCCGCACTGGCGGCCCTCGGTCTAATCTGCCCGGCGGATTAACCGGCCTTGCTGCGGCGACGCTGCAGCCAGACGATCACCCCGAACAGCAGGAAGCCCGGGATCCACATCCACTCCTTGGTCCAGCGTTCGGTCGGCGCCTTGACGGTGAGGATCTCCTGATCGAACTCCAGCCCCATGGTGGCGGCCGGGCTGCCAAAGGCGACGTTGTCGATCAGCGTCTTGCCATCCTGCTCATAGAGGCTCAGCCCCAGATTGGTCAGCCGCTCCTCGCCATCCGCCCCATCCGGTACGGCGATCAGCAGGGTGAACTTGCGCGGTTTGCCCACCGCATCTTCACCGAGGATCCGCAGCCGTAGGGTGCTCTCCGCCTCCACTTCACCCATGGTTTGGGCCAGCTGGGCAGGCGGGGTCTCGCGATAGGGGTCGTGCACCATGTCCATCCAGAAACCCGGGCGGAACAGGGTAAAGGCGACCAGTAACAGCAGCAGGCTCTCGTACCAGCGGCTCTTCACCAGGAACCAGCCCTGGGTGGCGGCGGCGAAGATCAGCATGGCGATGGTCGCCACGATGAAGATCAGCACCCCGTGGGCGAAGTCCACGTCGATCAGCAGCAGATCGGTGTTGAAGATAAACAGGAACGGCAGCGCCGCGGTACGCAGGCTGTAGTAAAACGCCGTGATCCCGGTCTTGATGGGATCGCCCTTGGAGACAGCTGCAGCCGCGAAGGAGGCCAGCCCCACCGGCGGCGTCACATCCGCCATGATGCCGAAGTAGAAGACGAACAGGTGCACCGCGATCAGCGGCACGATCAGCCCGTTTTGCTGCCCCAGCGTCACTACCACCGGTGCCAGCAGGCTGGAGACGACGATGTAGTTGGCAGTGGTGGGCAGCCCCATGCCGAGGATCAGGCTCAACAGGGCGGTGAGCAGCAGCATCAGCAGCAGGTTGCCCATGGAGAGGAACTCCACCAGATCAGCCAGCACCAGACCAACCCCGGTCTGGGAGACCGCACCCACGATAATCCCCGCGGTGGCGGTGGCAATGCCGATACCGATCATGTTGCGGGCACCGGCGACCAGCCCTTCCCGCAGATCCACCACGCCGTCCACGACGGTGCCGTAGTCGTGCTTGCCGTCCTTGCGCAGCCAGTTGAGCAGCGGGCGCTGGGTCAGCAGGATGATCACCAGCATCACGGTCCCCCAGAAGGCGGACAGCCCCGGCGAGAGGCGTTCCACCATCAGGCACCACACCAGTACCACCACCGGCAGCAGGAAGTGCAGGCCGGAGAGCAGCACGGCGCGGGTATCGGGCAACTCGGTGAGCGGCTTGTCGGGATCTTCGGCGGGCAACGGTTCATTGCTGGCGGCGATCTTCAACAGGGCCACATAGGTGGCAGCCAGCAGTACCGAGATCCCCGGCAGGGCGTAGTCACCCAGCGCAGGTTTGAGCCAGCCGAGGCCATAGTAGACCGCCAGTGACAGGCCGCTGATGAGGGCCGCGCCAAAGGCGAAGCCGGTCAGGCGGCGTAGCCAGGGTTTGGGCTGATGGTTGCCGATGGGCTGCATGCCCAGTTTCAGCGCCTCCAGATGGACGATGTAGAGCAGCGCTATGTAGGAGATGGCGGCAGGCAGGAAGGCGTGCTTGATGATCTCCACGTAGGGGATGCCCACATACTCCACCATCAGGAAGGCGGCGGCTCCCATCACAGGTGGCATGATCTGGCCGTTGACCGAGGAGGCCACTTCGACCGCCCCCGCCTTCTCTGAACTGAAGCCCACCTTCTTCATCATCGGGATGGTGAAGGTGCCGGTGGTCACCACGTTGGCAATCGACGAGCCGGAGATCAGACCGGTCAGGCCGGAGGCGACCACTGCCGCCTTGGCCGGGCCGCCGCGCAGGTGACCGAGCAGGCTGAAGGCGAGCTGGATAAAGTAGTGACCGGCACCGGCCCGCTCCAGCAGGGCGCCGAACAGCACGAACAGGAACACGAAGCTGGTGGAGACGCCAAGGGCGATGCCGAACACCCCTTCGGTGGTGATCCACTGGTGGTTGGCCAGCGCGCTGAAGCTGACCCCGCGGTGTGCCAGCAGTCCCGGCATCCAGGGGCCCGCCAGACTGTAGACCAAAAAGACGATGGCGATGACCGCCAGTGCCGGCCCCAGCGCGCGGCGCGCCGCTTCCAGCAGCAGCGGAATGCCGATGCAGGCGGTCACCAGATCGGCGGTGGTCAGGGTGCCGGGACGCAGCGCCAGCGCTTCATACATCACGAACAGGTAAGACGCGGCGCCAGCAGCAATCAGGCCGAGGGCGATATCGCCGAGGGGGACCCGATCTCGCGGCGAGGAGCGAAATGCCGGGAACACCAGAAAAGCCAGCAACAGGGCAAAAGTGAGGTGAATGGAGCGGGTTTCGGTGTCATTGAGTACGCCAAATCCCACCATGAAGGGGAGTGGTGAGGCGATCCAGAGCTGGAACAGCGACCAGGCCAGCGCCAGGGCGGTGATGATCCAGCCCAGCGGGCCCAGCGGCAGGCGAGCGCCCACATCCTGGGCGATCAGTTCCTCGGTAGAGAGTTGTTTATCTTGCATAGGGTTAACTTGTGCCAACGAGTACAACAAGAGCGACACCCGCCCCCGCAATCAGGCGGCAGACGGGTGTCGAAGAGAGTGACAAAGGCCCCGGGGCCTTCAATCAGAGCCAGCCGCGCTCTTTGTAGTAGCGGGCAGCCCCTTCATGCAGCGGTGCAGAGAGACCCACCTTGATCATGTCGGCCTCTTTCAGGTCGGCAAAGGCAGGGTGCAGGCGCTTGAAGCGATCCAGGTTGTCGAACACCGACTTGACCAGCTGATAGACCACTTCCGGATCAGTTTTGGCGCTGGTGGAGAGCACCGCTTTGCCACCGATGGAGGGGGTTGGCTTGTCGCTGCCCTTGTAGATACCGCCCGGGATCTCGGCCTTGCTGTAGTAGCTCTTCTCGGCCAGCAGTTTGTCGATGTCGGCGCCGGTCACAGGTACCAGTACCGCATCGGTGGTGGTGGAGGCTTCCTGAATGGCACCGTTCGGGTGACCCACGAAGTAGCTCATGGCGTCGATGTTGTTGTCACCGAGGGCGGAGGCCTGTTCGGCCGGTTTCAGCTCGGAGACCAGACCGAAGTCGCCCTTCTTCCAGCCTTTGACCGCCATGATCTCTTCCATGGTGTCACGCTGGCCGGAGCCCGGGTTGCCGATGTTGACGCGCTTGCCCTTCAGATCGTCGAAGCTGGCGATCTTGGCATCGCGGCGAGCCAGGATGGTGAACACCTCGCTCTGCAGGGAGAAAACGGCGCGAATGTCATCCATGGCACCTTCGGCTTGGAACGGCGGCAGCCCTTTCATCGCCTTGAACTGGTGGTCGGATTGCATGATGCCGAAGTTGAATTCGCCGCTACGGATGCCGTTGACGTTGGCAACACCGCCACCGCTGGCCGGGGCGTTGCACTTGATCTGGTGATCGGCGGCGCCGCGATTGAGGAAGCGGCAGATGGACTGGCCAGCGACATAGTAAACGCCGGTCTGACCGCCGGTGCCGATGGTCACGAAGCGCTCCTGCGCTTGTACCGGACCACCGAATGAGACACCGACCAGAGCCGCCGACAGGGCGCACGCCAAAGTTAATCCTTTCATTTTTTCTCCCTTTTCTTTGATTTTGTTTATCCGTTCCCCGGATAAATTGATGGCAACCCCGTTCTGCGCCGGGCTTGCCCACTCTTCTCGTTGCACGAAAGCGGGGGAGTTGATCACCCCTTTCCGGCAGTCACCCCATCCTGTGGTGAGGCTACCGACCTCCTGTCGGTCGAAGATAAATTGGCCCCTGAGGGGCCAAATAAAAAGTTGCAAGCACTCCGATTAAGCACATTCACCCAACATAAATCAAACGAAATGGCAAAATCACGGAGTTAAATCTTGAGAAACATGACCTCGATCATTCATTTTCTAGCCGCAGATTAATTTGATATGAAGGGAAATGGAAGAGGGAAAAACTACGAGAGGATTCTTATGCGGCCCTTGCGTGACAAGGGCCGGAGTCATGATGGATCAGTTGGCCGGGGCGGCCAGATCCAGGATAAAGGCGTATTCCAGCGCGATATCCTCGTAGGCTTTGAAGCGGCCCGACTTGCCACCGTGGCCGGCGTCCATGTCGGTGTTCAGTAACAACTTGTTATCATCCGTTTTCAGCTCGCGCAGCTTGGCGACCCACTTGGCGGGCTCCCAATACTGCACTTGCGAGTCGTGCAGCCCGGTGGTGACCAGCAAGTTGGGGTAGGCTTGCGCCTTCACCTGATCGTAGGGGCTGTAGCTCTTCATGTAGTCGTAGTAGCGCTTCTGGTTCGGGTTGCCCCACTCGTCATACTCCCCGGTGGTGAGGGGGATGGACTCGTCCAGCATGGTGGTGACCACATCGACGAACGGCACCTGCGCCACCACGCCGCGATAGAGTTCTGGCGCCTGATTGATGACGGCCCCCATCAGCAGACCACCGGCGCTGCCGCCCATGGCGTAGACCTGATCTTTGGCACCGTAGCCTTGCTCCACCAGCGCCTTGGTGACATCGATGAAGTCATTGAAGGTATTCTGTTTTTTCAGCAACTTGCCATCTTCGTACCAGTGGCGGCCCAGCTCTTCACCACCCCGGATATGCGCAATGGCGTAGACGAAGCCGCGATCCAGCAGGCTCAGGCGCGAGCTGCTGAAGTCGGGATCCATGCTGGCGCCGTAGGAGCCGTAGCCATAGACCAGCAGCGGATTCTTGGGCGTATCGGCCTGCTCTTTCTTGAACTTGTCCTTGCGATAGACCAGCGACACCGGCACCGCTACGCCGTCGCGGGCTGTCACCCAGAGTCGCTCGCTGGCGTACTGGTCGGCCTTGAAACCTGCCACCGGCTGCTGCTTGAGCAGGGTGCGCTTGCCGCTCGCCATATCCAGCTCATAGGTGGAGGCGGGGGTGGTCATGGAGGAGTAGCCATAGCGCAGGGCGCTGGTATCCGGCTCCGGGTTGTAGGCGAGCCAGGTGACATAAGCGGGATCGTCGAAGGCGATCTCCTTCTCGTCACCGCTCTGCCAGTTGATCTGGCGCAGTCGGGTCAGCCCCTTGTTGCGCTCCTCCAGCACCAGCCAATCCTTGAACAGGGCGTAGCTCTCCAGCAGCACGTCCGGATTGGGGGCGATCACCGCCTTCCAGCGATCGACCGGGCTCTCTTTGGTCTCGTAGAGGCCGAAGTTCTTGCCGTCCTTGTTGGAGCGCACATAGAAGCGGCCGCGGTAGTGATCCAGGCTGTATTCGTGGTCCACCTGACGGGGCAGGAACAGGCGGGGGGCGTGTTCCGGCTGGTTGGCATCGATCAGTCGTGCTTCGCCGGTAGTCGTACTGGAGAGGGCGATGACGATGAAATCTTCCGAGGTGGTGGCGTAGAGGCTGACGTAGAAGGAGTCATCCTTCTCCTCGTAGACCAGCTTGTCCGTGGCCGGATCCGTCCCGAGCGTATGGCGATAGACCTGATAGGGCAGCAGGGTCTGCGGGTGCTTGCGCACATAGAAGACGGTCTTGTTGTCGTTGGCCCACACCAGATTGCCGGAGGTATTTTCCAGCTTGTCGGTGGCCCACTGGCCGCTCTCCAGATCGAGGAACTGGATCTGGTACTGACGACGGGAGAGGAAATCTTCCGCCACAGCCAGCCAGCGGTTGTTGCGGCTCACCTCAAGGGCGCCGAGGGCATAGAACTCGTGCCCTTCAGCCCGCTGGTTGCTGTCGAGCAGCAGGCTCGCCTGCTCTTCGCCGAGCTTGGTGCGCGAATAGATCCCGTACTCCTTGCCCGGCTCATAGCTGGTCTGGTAGCGGTAGCCATTCTTCACATAGGGCACCGACTCATCCTGTTGGGGGATGCGGGCCACCATCTCTTTGTAGAGCTGTTCGCGCAGGGGCTGGGTCGGCTTGAGCATGGCCTCGGTATAGGCGTTCTCGGCCTCGAGGTATTGCAGTACTTCCGGCGCCTGACGCTGGTCGTCGCGCAGCCAGTAGTAGTTGTCGATGCGGGTATCCCCGTGTTTTTTCAGGGTGCGGGGATGTTTGGCGGCCACGGGCGGCTGGATTGGATGTTCGCTTGTCAGCATGACGGGCTCTTCATTGGCATAAGTGGGGGGGAGAACTGTCAGAAAGGCTAGCAGCAGAACTCCTCGGGAAAAGGTAAACATGTCGCATCCTTGGCGCTGGAAAGGGTTGGTAGACCTGAGCATCGGCTCCATGAATTGGCATTAAATCTGCCCCTTGTTGCCGGTGGTTGCAAGCAATCCCTTGTTATTGCAGGAAATGTAATCAAAAAAAGCCGCTATCTCGCGATAGCGGCCCTCTTTCTGGCCATGAGCGGCAAGAGTCCGCTCAGGTGTGCCTCACATGATATGGGAGTGTCCTCTCATGACCAGTCTTCGTCAGCCGGGGTAGCTCGACCAGTGGGTGGTCGCGCCCTCGTTGCTGATACTCAGTACCTCATAGGGATGGCCCGGAATATCCATGCCCGGCGCACTCTGGGGCATGCCCGGAATGGTCAGGCCACGAATTGCCGGTTTTTCCCTGAGCAGCTTCTGCACATCGGCGGCCGGTACATGCCCCTCGATCACATAGCCATTTACGATACCGGTATGGCAAGAGGCCAGTTCCGGCGCGATACCGTATTGCTGCTTCACTGCGCCGAGCTGCTCGGTTTCGATGACCTCCAGTTCGAAGCCATTCTGCTCCATGTGCTCGTTCCAGCTTTGGCAGCAGCCACAATATCTGGATTTGTAGACGGTCATCTTCTCGGCCGCGAGAGCCGAAAAGCTGACGGTACCGGCCAGCATGGCCAGTAACAGGGGTTTGTACATCACTCACCTCAGATTGAAAGAAAAGATGCCCGATACGGGATGCGTTTCAGATCTGGGTGCGTGGGGGACGTTCGAGCCGCTCGCACGGGGCGTCCGGCATAAAGAGAGAGGGGGAGGCGAAGTCGGGGGTATCCGGTTCCAGCACGGCGACCGTCAGGCTGTCGCTGCCTACCAGTGTCATCGAGAGGGCGGTGGTAAAGCTGCCGCAGGGCATCGCTTTTTCCAGGGTACGCTCGCTCTGGCTGCAGTGGGTGGTCAGGGTACAGAGGTCGGTTGCGGCCCGGCTGCCAAACGACATCAACACCAGCACCAGACTCCACAAGGGGAGCCAGCGACGGGCGTGAGCGAGTTGGCGACGGGTGAGAACCATGGAATGACTCGAAAATAACAAGGGGCACATGGTAACCCTGTGCCCCGGGGGAGGGTCAAGCCCTCCCCATGGTGTCAGTCAGCCCGGATTCAAGGTTGCTGACGGGTCGCCGCCAGCACGATCTCGCGCACGCAGACGTTGGCAGGCTGGTTCCAGGCGTAGAGCACCGCATCGGCGATCACTTCCGGCGCAATAACGCCGCCCATCTGATCTTTCCAGTCGTGGTAACCGGCCTTGATGTTCTCGTCAGTGGTATGGCTGAGCAGCTCGGTCTCGACCGCACCCGGGGCAATGGTCACCATCCGTACGCCCACATCGGCCACCTCTTCGCGGATGTTCTCGGTCAGGGCGTGGACGGCGAACTTGGTGGCGCAGTAGGCAGCATGGCTCGGGAAGGTCTTGCGACCGGCGATGGAGCTGATGTTGATGATGGTGCCGCTGCGGCGCTCCTTCATCCCGGCCAGCACCGCGTGGACGCCGTTCAGCACCCCCATCACGTTGATGTTGAGCATCTGCTGCCACTCGGCCGGATCCTGCACGTCAGCCTGACCCAGCAGCATGACGCCGGCGTTGTTGACCATGCAGCCGACCGGGCCAAATTTGGCTTCCGCCTGCTGGACGGCGGCCTTCATGGCGGCGGTGTCGGTCACATCGACCCCGATGCAGAGGGTATCGGGCAGGTTCAGTGCCTGCATCGGCTCGACCCGGCGGGCCAACAGCAGCAGCGGATGACCGGCGGCAGAGAAGGCACGGGCGATGGCGGCACCGATCCCGGCGGAGGCGCCGGTGATCACGACGAGAGATTTGGACATGGGTCTTTCCTTCTGATTCAAGAGTCGGTTTGAGCAAACAGGTGGCTGGCCAGCACGGAACCCAATCACTATAGTCACTGCATCTATAAGTGATAAATATTGTTTTCCGCTGGTTATCATCTGAAAAAACTATGGTTGGGCTTATGCTGGACTTGAGATTGCTGCGTTTCTTCATCGCCATCTATGAAGAGAAGAACATCACGGCGGCGGCCGAGCGCTGCCACGTCAGCCAGCCCTCCCTCTCGGCGGGACTGCGCCAGCTGGAAGAGGCGCTCGGTGACAGTCTGTTTGTCCGGGGCAAGAAGGGGGTGGTGGCGAAAGATCCGGCCCACTATCTCTATCCCCACGCGGTCAAGCTGGTGGAGGAGGCGCGCCGTCTGCCGGAGTTGTTTCGCCAGAAAGCGACGCGCGCGAAGCTCAATATCGCCATCATGCCGGACTTGAGTCGCCGCTGGGTGGCCGGGCTGCTGCAGCAAGTACAGCGCGTGCTGCCGCAGCTGGATCTCACCCTCTCCGACTACACCACGCCCGCCGACTGCCGCTTGACGCTGGATGCCCTGCGCCGGGAGGACGAGATCTTCCTGCCGCTGTGGGAGGAGGATTACGTGCTCTGCGTGCCGGTCCACCATCCCCTGGCCAGCCGCGAAAGGATCGAGCTGGCCGAGCTGCAACATTATGATTTTATTGAGTGCCCGCCCTGCGAAGCCCATCAGCAGACTATCGGCCTGCTGGCCTGTGACCGCCTTACCCTCAATCTGGTGGCCAAGGCCGAGAGCAAGGGGCTGGTGATGGCGCTGGTGCTGGCGGGGGTCGGCATCAGTTTTCTACCGGACGGGCTGGTGGAGGATGAGGCGGGGCTCTGTACCCTGCCGGTGAGCGGGCCGCGGATGTTTCGCCGGATTGGGCTCTGCTATCCCGCCCACCAGACCCTCAATCCGGCGCTGCGGGAGCTGATCCCCGAGTTGGCAGGTTATGGCGCTTCCTGATAAGGTCGCTTTCCGGTGCACCTTTACGATGCAGCTCCCCAGACTCCCCTTTTCTGTTTACCGTGCCTTGCACTGCAAGGCTTTGTTCGGGTGATGTGGTCATGAAACGCATTCTGGTAATTTTTTCCCATCCCGCTCTGCAGAGCTCGCGGGCCAACAAGCAGCTGTTGCAGGCGATTGAGGGGCTGGAGGGGGTCACGGTTCACGACCTCTACCAGCACTATCCCGACATGTTCATCGATGTGAAGCGGGAGCAGGCGCTGCTCTGTGAGCACGACATCATCGTCTTTCAGCACCCGTTTTACTGGTACTCCTGCCCGGCCATCATGAAGGAGTGGATGGATCTGGTGCTGGAGTACGGCTACGCCTACGGCCCCGAAGCCCATGCCCTCAAGGGCAAGCAGTGGCTGAGCGCCATCACCACCGGCGGGGCGCCGGAGTCCTACTGCAGCGAGGGGTACAACAGCCGACCGCTGCTCGATTTTCTGCTGCCATTTCAGCAGGCTGCCACCTTGTGCGGCATGAACTGGCTGCCCCCCTTCGTGCTGCACTCCTTTCACAAGATCAAGGATCCCGCCGCCCTTCGCCGTTGTGGGCAGGATTACCGCCAGCTGCTTTGTGCCTTGCGTGATGATCACTTGACCCCGGAGCAGTTGGCTGGGCGCCCTTATCTGCGCGACTTGCTGGAGGTGCTTTGATGAAATACGGGCAGCTTGTTGGCCGAGCGCATGAGCCGGATCAGACCTTCACACGGAGGGCTGACTGATGGGCCACGGGATCCTGTTTGATGCCTTTATCTACCTCTCTGCCGCCGTTATCGCGGTGCCGCTGGCCAAACGCTGGGGGCTGGGCTCGGTGCTCGGCTACCTGCTGGCGGGGATCATCATAGGCCCCTTCCTGCTGGGGTTGGTGGGCGAACAGAAGGATGTGATGCACTTCGCCGAGTTTGGCGTGGTGCTGATGCTGTTTCTGGTCGGGCTGGAATTGCGTCCGGCCCTCTTGTGGCAGCTGAAGGGGCCGATCCTCGGCACCGGCGGCCTGCAGGTGCTGCTCACTACGGCGGCGCTGACCGGCGTGGCGCACCTGATCGGTCTGCCGCTGCAACAGGGGCTGGCCATCGGCCTGATCCTGGCGCTCTCCTCCACCGCCATCGTGTTGCAGAGCCTGCAGGAGCGCAAACTGATGCAGAGCGAGAGCGGTCGCTCCGCTTTTGCCGTGTTGCTGTTTCAGGATATTGCGGTCATTCCGATCCTGGCGATCCTGCCGCTGCTGGCCATCGCGCCGGTCGCCAGCAATGGCGGCTCCGAACTGGCGGGTTGGCAACATGGTCTGCTGGTGGTCGCGGCGATATCCGGCATCGTGCTGGGTGGCCACTACCTGATGCGGCCGGTGTTTCGCGCCATCGCCCAGTCCCATATGCGGGAGATCTTCGTCGCCGCCGCCCTGCTGCTGGTGATCGCCATCGCGGTGCTGATGGAGTCGGTGGGCCTCTCGCCCGCTCTTGGCTCCTTCCTCGCCGGTGTGGTGCTGGCCGACAGCGAATATCGCCACGAGCTGGAGGCGGACATAGAGCCGTTCAAGGGCTTGCTGCTCGGTTTGTTCTTTATGTCGGTGGGGGCGGGGATCGATTTTGGCCTGTTTGCCGAGCACCCCTTCCTCATCCCTACGCTGGTGGTTGGTTTGATGGCGCTCAAATGGCTGGTGCTGATGGCGCTCGGCTTTGCCATCCGCATCTCGCCGAGTCAGCGCTGGACCTTCGCACTGGCGTTGGCGCAAGGGGGCGAGTTTGCCTTCGTGCTCTTTTCGTTTGCGGCGCAAAACCGGGTGTTGCCCGGTGAGACCATCTCGCTGCTGACGCTGGTGGTGGCGCTCTCCATGGCGTTGACCCCGCTGCTGCTGATCCTCAACGATCGGGTGATCCAGCCCTGGTTCGATTACCGTAACCAGAGCGACACACCGCAGCATGAGCAACCTGAGCTGGTGGAGCATCCGGTGATCATCGCAGGCTTCGGCCGCTTCGGTCAGATCGTGGGGCGTCTGCTGCATGGTCACGGCATCGGCACTACCATCCTCGAGCAGGATGCCAGCCAGATAGAAACGCTGCGCAAGTATGGCTATCAGGTCTTCTATGGCGATGCCAGCCGGATCGATTTGCTCCATGCCGCAGGGGCGCACAAGGCGAAGTTGCTGGTGCTCTCCATCAACGATCCTGCCACCTCGCTGGCGGTGATTGAGATGGTGCAGAAGCACTTCCCGCACCTGAAGATCCTGGCGCGAGCGCTGGATCGACCCCATGCCCACGAGATCCTGCGGCACGGGGTCGAGAGCGTGCACCGGGAAACCCTGGGCTCGGCGGTCGATCTGGGGGTGGAGGCCCTGACCCAGCTTGGGTTTAGAGCCAACCAAGCCTGGCGGGCGGGGCAGACCTTCAAGCAGCACGATAACTGGTTGTTGCGCGAGCAGGTCAACTATCTGGACGACGAACACACTTATATCAACAAGAGCCTGCAATACCGGGAGATCCTCTCCGATCTGTTGCAAGACGACGAGGAGGGGCAGGAGCGTATCCATGCCCACAACTGGAACAGCGGGCTACCCGACGACGACAAGGAAGCAAAATGATTGCCTATTACCCCATGTTCAAACACCTGCATATGACGCTGGCGCTGGTCAGTCTGCTGCTCTTTATCTATCGCTGGAGTCTGGCGCTGGCCGGCAGCGATCGGTTGCAGCAGAAGTGGCTGAAGATCCTGCCCCATATCAACGACACCTTCCTGCTGCTGTTTGGTGTGCTGCTGGCGGTGACCTTGCAGCTGAGCCCCGGCCAACAACCCTGGCTGATGGCCAAGCTGATGGCACTGGTGCTCTATATCGGTCTGGGTGTCATGGCGCTCAAGCGCCCGGCCCGCGGTCAGAAGCTGGTGGCCGGTGTGGCGGCGCTGGCGGTGTTTGGCTACAT
Source organism: Aeromonas sp. QDB23 (assembly GCF_027707745.1). Lineage (NCBI taxonomy): Bacteria > Pseudomonadati > Pseudomonadota > Gammaproteobacteria > Aeromonadales > Aeromonadaceae > Aeromonas > Aeromonas sp. QDB23. The sequence goes on along the minus strand of NZ_JAPCJA010000009.1, from coordinate 77,990 downwards.
GGTCGGTGCAGCCATCACCAAGTCAGCCTGGTCGTGGCTGCTGTAAATGATTCGGGGGAGGTACGCCTCCCCCTATCGAGATATTATTCTGTTTAATTATTTTATTTTGGATTGTTTACCTGTCGCAAGTTCATCCCCTAGAACTTTAATTTGATGGTTTTGTTGCTGATTTTATCCCTCTCCGCCCCTGCTTTTTTCATATTTTCTCTTATATATCAACATCATGATTGTGTTTGTATGAAAATGGCGACAGTTGTCGCAGCAAAACTTGCGACATAGACTGTCGCAAGTCACGACTAGCATACAGTCAACGCTAAACCAGTGAAGGCAAGCACCATGAGCAAGAAGCTGTTACGACAACTGACCTTGGCGCGTTGCATCCCGCACCGCCCTTACAAGCTGACCGCCAGCCAACTCCAGGTAAAACTGGAAGAGGAAGGTATCCACGTCAGTCTGCGTACCGTGCAACGGGACCTGGAGGAGATGTCCGGCATGGGACTGTTCGACCTCACCTCGGACGAGCGCAGCAAACCCCATGGCTGGTGCTTCGAGCGCCACGGCCTCAATGACTTTGCCAATATCATGCCGCTCTCGCTGGCTGTGGCCCTGAAAACCTGGAGTGATCAGGCGAGCCAACTGTTGCCGGCGAGTGTACTGACCGAATTGAATCCGCTGGTCGACAAGGCGAGCCAGGTGATCCGCGACAGCCAGAGTGAACTGGCCGAACGCTGGCTGGAGAGTGTCCACCAGTCACCGCGTCCGTTTGCCGGCAACCCGGAGATCCGCCGCAGCACCCTGATCCGCGATGCGCTCTGGCGTGGTCGCAAGTTCAGTGCCGAGATCCAGCGCGTGATCAAAGAGCGCACCGTGTGGCTCTGCTACGACCGTATCAACCCGCTCGGCATTCTCAATCAGCCGGACGGTCCGATCCTGCTCTGCACCCTGTCCGAGCTGGATCCCAAGGTCTACGGTATCCCGTTTGACCATATCAAGAACGTGGAGCTGACCAACTTCAGCGCCACCCAGCCGAAGGATTTCAATATCCAGAAGCTGATCCGCGATCAGGGCTATCAGGATGTGAGCGGCCCGATCCGCTTCGTCGGCCGGATCGATGCCAACAGCCAGTCGCTGGTGGATAATCAGATCCCCGGCAACAACCCGCGCATGACCCGCTATGACAAGCGCAGCGTGGTGGTGGAGACCGAAGTGCAGGACACCCCGGAGTTTCGCAGCTGGCTGAACAACATCAGCGGTGAACTGGAGGTGCTGGCACCGGAATCGCTGCGCAAGGCCTATCTCAATCCGGCCAACCGCTTGAGCTGATTAAGAAATTGCATGTGAAGAGTCGAGCCTGGTCTCGGCTCTTTTTTTTTGCTGTTTTTTTAAGCATATTTATTCAACTAATTTTTAAGTCTTAACGACAGGATTGAACCGTTTTCCTGCCCCGTTTTTGGGGGCGAAACCCGTGTAAGAGATCTGCCATAGCCACTGTAAGAGGCTGGCGCTTTGAACCGTACGCGAAGCCATGCCAGAATGATCGAGATTTCCTGTGAAACTAATTAACTATCTGATATTAAAGGGTTAGTTTTTAAGTTTGTTTTTTGAAATGGGAGCGGCATCAGATCTTTATCATCGGATGGCCCTTGTTCGGGGTGCGCATTTCCTTACTATGGGTCTCACAAGGACGGAGCTGGTCCGGCAGGATGCAGGGCAGCGCATAAAGATGGAATAGTCCGCAGGATGTGGACAAGGGACACCTCAGGATGAGCTCGATAATCAGGATGATTATCGTCACGGATGAATAAAGGAACACCGCAGGACGCGGCAGGACACTCTCGGGATGAGAGCAGAACGAACGGAACCTCGTTCTTCAGGATGAACAGGACCTCGCCGGATGCGAGAGGAATACTTCAGGATGAAGTGAGATAACCCGGATGGTTATCGGTCAGGAAGACGCAAGGACCCCCACAGGACGTGGTAATGGACACCTCCAGGATGGAGACAGTGAAGCAGTTCAGGATGAATTGCCAGGCCAGGAACGCCGCAGGACACGCCAACGGATTGGAAAGGGGATATTCCAAAGGATTAGGATAACGTCAGGGATTGCAGGGAGCATTGCAGTTCTACGGACAGGACGACACGACTCTAGGGGACGGCTACCGCCGTCCCCTTTTCTTTTATGGTTTGCCCGAGAGATTGCCGCGCTGGGCGGCGTTGACGATCTCTTGCAGGCGCTGACGAATGTCGACCATGCCAAACACACCAAATATCAGCACAGTGACAAACTCGGTCTTGGTGACCGCGAAGTAGCGTTTGCAAGCTGCCTTGATCATGCTGGCCTGCAGCCAGTGCAGCAGCGCGACAATTACGCCGCAGACCGGCAGAAAACCGTTGAGTTTGCCGGGCAGCGGGGCAATCAGGCTCACCAGCACGCCAAACCAGAAGAACAGTACCAGCCCCATCGCCAGCAGATTAAAGACTCGCTTCATTGTTTACCTCCCTTAGATAGAGTTGGTAGCAGACCTGGCCTGCTTGTTTGTCCTTGAGCAACTGCCAGCTGGCAGGCAGCGCCAGATCGGCCATCTCTTTTTCCCGCTCCAGATAGATCAGGGCATCCGCTGCCAGCCAGCCGCGCTGCTCCAGCAGTTCGCAAACTTGCGGCAGCAGCTCGCGGCGAAACGGTGGATCGAGGAACACCAGATCGAAAGGGGTGGCAGGGCCTTGCAGCCAGCTCACCGCATCAGACTGGATCACCTGACCCTGACTGCTGCCGAGGGCGGCCAGATTCTTCTTGATCTGGTCGGCGGCCCCCTTGTCCATTTCGATCAGGGTCACCTGCTCGGCATAGCGCGACAGCGCCTCCAGGCCGAGTCCACCGCTGCCGGCAAACAGGTCGAGGCAGCGGGTGCCGCGAATGTGGGGGGCTAGCCAGTTGAAGATGGTCTCTTTGACGCGATCCGTGGTGGGTCTGAGCCCTTCCACATCCTTGACCGGCAATTTGCGGCCTCGCCACTGGCCGCTGATGATTCTTACAAAGCCCGATTTTCCTTGCGGGGCGGGACTCTTGCTCGGGTTGCTACGGCTGGATTTCACTCTGGGCATCGCGTTTCATCGTCAGAAAATAAAGTGGTAGTATAAGGCGGTTCATTTTTATGCCGACCCGCCAAGGGACGGCTATCTTAGCAGTCAGCCTTTGATGTGAGTATTTTTAGATGGCAAAAGGTTTGTTTTCCTGGCTGGGTTTCGGCCGCAAGAAAGAAGAGGCTGAGGCTGTCCAACCACAGACACCCCAAGCCACCCCCGTTACCGTTGAGCCCGAGGTCGCTGCTACCCCCGCTCCCGTTTCCGATAGTACGCCGGCTGTTGCCCCCGAAGTGCCTGCCAGCGCACACAATACCGTTTTGCAAGATGATTGCTGCCTGCCGACCGAGCTGGACGACCACGGTCCGCTGGTGGTTGAGGAGTGCGCCTCCGATCTGGAGCCGGTGATCGTCAACGAAGCGCTGCTCGCCGAAGAGGAACGTGCAGCCGCAGAGGCGCAAGCTGCCGAAGCCGCTCGTATCGCGGCAGAAGCACAAGCTGCCGAAGCTGCTTGTATTGCCGCAGAAGTGCAGGCTGCGGAAGAAGCTCGTATCGCTGCCGAAGCCCGCGCCGCGGAAGAGGCCCGAATTGCAGCCGAAGCCCGCGCCGTAGAAGAAGCGCGTATCGTCGCCGAAGTCCGCGCTGCGGAAGAGGCTCGTATTGCTGCCGAAGCTCGTGCTGCAGAAGAGGCTCGCATTGCTGCTGAAACCCGTGCAGCGGAAGAGGCCCGTATCGCCGCCGAAGCTCGTGCTGCAGAAGAGGCTCGTATTGCTGCCGAAGTCCGTGCCGCGGAAGAAGCCCGTATTGCCGCCGAAGCTCAGGCTGCAGAAGAGGCTCGTATTGCTGCCGAAGTCCGTGCCGCGGAAGAAGCCCGTATTGCCGCCGAAGCCCGCGCCGCGGAAGAGGCTCGCATTACTGCCGAAGCCCGTGCTGCGCAAGAGGCTCGTATTGCAGCCGAAGCCCGCGCTGCAGAAGAAGTGCGTATTGCCGCTGAAGCTCAAGCTGCGGAAGAAGCGCGTATCGCCAAAGAGGCCCAGCGAGCGGAAGACCTGCGGCTGGTCGCCGAGATGGAGGCTGAGGCCGCCGCGCTGGCCGCCCTGCCACTGGCCGCCAAGGTGGACGACGACACTCAGGACAAACCGCAGCGGGAGGGCTTCTTTGCTCGCCTCAAGCGCAGTCTGGTGCGCACCAAGGAGAATATCGGCTCCGGCTTCTTCGGTCTGTTCCGTGGCAAGAAGATTGACGATGAGCTGTTCGAAGAGCTGGAGACCCAGTTGCTGACCGCCGATCTCGGCGTGGATACCACCACTCGCATCATCGAAGGCCTGGTGCAGCATGCGGATCGCAAACAGCTCAAGGATGCCGAGGCGCTCTATGGCCTGCTCAAACAGGACATGGGCGAGATGCTGGCCAAGGTCGAGCAGCCGCTGGTGATCGACACCAGCAAGAAGCCTTACGTGATCCTGATGGTCGGCGTGAACGGCGTCGGCAAGACCACCACCATCGGCAAGATGGCCAAGCAGTTCCAGGCCGAAGGCAAGAGTGTGATGCTGGCGGCGGGTGATACCTTCCGTGCCGCTGCGGTCGAGCAGTTGCAGGTTTGGGGTCAGCGCAACAATATTCCGGTGATCGCCCAGCATACCGGTGCCGACTCCGCTTCCGTGATTTATGACGCCATCGAGGCTGCCCGCTCCCGCGGCGCCGATGTGTTGATCGCCGACACCGCCGGTCGCCTGCAGAACAAGAGCAACCTGATGGAAGAGCTCAAGAAAGTGGTGCGGGTGATGAAGAAGCTGGACGAAGAGGCCCCTCACGAGGTCATGCTGACCCTGGATGCTGGCACCGGGCAAAATGCGTTGAGCCAGGCCAAGCTGTTCAGCGAGGCAGTGGGCCTGACCGGTATCACCCTGACCAAGCTGGATGGGACGGCCAAGGGCGGCGTCATCTTCGCGGTGGCCGACAAGTTCCAGATCCCGATCCGCTATATCGGGGTGGGCGAGGGGATCGACGATCTGCGTCCCTTCGTTGCCAACGACTTCATCGAGGCGCTCTTTAGCCGCGATGAATAAGTCCGGCCGCGATGAGTCAGCTCAGCCGTGATGAGTAAGTGTTCCATACCCCGACTCCGGTCGGGGTTTGTCAATTTCAGGGAACCGTTATGATTCGTTTTGACAAGGTCAGCAAGGTATACAGCGGCGGCCATCAGGCGCTGCAAAAGGTCAGCTTTCACCTGCGCAAGGGGGAGATGGCCTTTCTGACCGGGCACTCGGGGGCGGGCAAGAGTACCCTCCTCAAACTGATCAGCGTGATGGAGCGCCCGACCGATGGTCGCGTCTTCTTTCATGGCGACGATGTCAGCCATATCCAGCGCAGCCAGATCCCCTATGTCCGCCGCCAGATCGGGATGATCTTTCAGGATCACCGGCTGTTGATGGACCGCACCGTGTTCGACAACGTGGCGCTGCCGCTGGTGATCGATGGCTACAGCCACGCCGATATCAACAAGCGGGTCGCGGCGGCGCTCGATAAGGTGGGGTTGCTCGGCAAGGAGCGTTACCAGCCGCGCCAGCTCTCCGGTGGTGAGCAGCAGCGGGTCGGTATCGCCCGTGCCATCGTCAACAAACCGCCGCTGCTGCTGGCGGATGAACCGACCGGTAACCTGGACCCCCAGCTCTCCATGGACATCATGCGGCTATTTCAGGAGTTCAACAATTTTGGGGTCTCGGTGCTGATTGCCACTCACGATCTGGGACTGATCGCCCGCATGCGCTATCGCACCCTGACCCTCAAGGCGGGCCGCATGTATTCGGCCGGGGAGGAGCTCTGATGGCTATCGTTCGTCATAAACAACCGCCGCTGCGCCGTCTGATGATGTACGGGGTTGACCATGTGCGGCAGGCGTTTGCCAGTCTCGGGGAGTTGTGGCGCAATCCGCTCGCCTCCCTGATGACGCTGGCGGTGCTCGGCGTCAGTCTGGCGCTGCCCTCCTGCTTCCACGTGCTGCTGAAAAACGCCGAGGTAGTGGAGGGGAGCTGGCAGACCAGCTCCCAGATCTCCCTTTACCTGCGCAAGGATCTGCCGGAGCAGAGCATTCTCGATCTGCAGCACCGGATCCTGCTCTATCCCGAGGTGGATTCGGTCACCTATCTGAGCCGTGACGATGCCCTGCGGGAGTTTCGCGAGATCTCCGGCTTCGGCGATGCCCTCGATTATCTGGACAGCAACCCGCTGCCGCCGGTGTTGAGTGTGATCCCGGATCCACGCTGGCAGAATCCGGAAGGGGCCGCCGAGCTGCTCGGCAAGCTCAACAACGAGGATGGGGTCGAGCAGGGCAAGCTGGATCTGCAGTGGCTGACCCGATTGCAGGGGATCATGAACCTGCTGCGCCACACCATTACCGGTATCGCCGTGTTGCTGCTCTCGGCCGTGCTGCTGATCGTCGGCAATACCCTGCGTCTCAACATCCTCAACCAGCGTTCCGAGATCGAAGTGCTCAAGCTGGTGGGGGCGACAGACTCCTTTATTCATCGTCCTTTCCTCTATACCGGCATCTGGTTCGGGGTGATCGGCGGCATGCTGGCCTGGTGGCTGACCGAAGTGATGGTGATCTGGAGCGAAGGGGTGGTGAAGGAGCTGGCGGGCTTGTATAACAGTAACTTCCGGCTGGTCGGCATGGGGGCGGTAGACGGGATCAATCTGATCTTGCTGGGTGCCCTGCTGGGGCTGATCGCCTCCTGGTTCTCGGTCCATCGCCACATTCGCGACATCGAACCATCCTGATTACTTTATCATCAGGGTAAATCGCTGGATTTTGCGAGGTGGATCAAGTAAAAAAGGGGCCGTTTCTGGCTTGGCCCCCATAGTCAGAGTATTCTGAATAACAATGATCTTCCGGATCTTTGCTGGATCCGTGGAACCTTCTGATTTATAAGCAGTCTATTAAGCTGAAGCATTTATACGAGTGTGGCCCCTCTGCCTTGCTCGTCAGACTTGGCAAGCATGTGAAGGTTGCGAGCTCCGCAACAATGGACTTAGCATGCTACTTTTCGGGGGTCCTTCATTGTGACCCCCTTTTTTTGACTGTTCATTCATGATTCATCCTGCAGGCTTAAGATAAGCCGGTCTAAAACTGGGCATGTTCTTTGATACACGCCGCAGAATGGCATCCGGTCAGTAGACAGACCCTCTCAGGGTGTTAGACTGATTCGATTGAAAAGTAAGAGGTAACAGATGGGAACTTCATTGCAGCGCACTATGGCTCTGATTCCGCAAGGTAGTCTGGAAGGCTATATCCAGGCAGTAAACTCTATTCCGGTGCTGAGCGCAGAGGAAGAGCGTGAACTGGCTGAGCGTTTGCAGCAGGATGGCGATCTCGAGGCTGCCCGTCAGCTGGTTATGTCGCACCTGCGCTTTGTCGTTCATGTCGCCAAGAGTTATGCCGGTTACGGCCTGCCTCAGGCCGATCTGGTACAGGAAGGCAATATCGGCCTGATGAAGGCGGTCAAGCGCTTCGATCCGACGGTCGGCGTACGTCTGGTCTCCTTTGCCGTGCACTGGATCAAGGCCGAAATCCACGAATATGTATTGCGCAACTGGCGCATGGTCAAGGTGGCCACCACCAAGGCCCAGCGCAAGCTGTTCTTCAATCTGCGTAAATCCAAAAAGCGTCTGGGCTGGCTGAACCACGAAGAGGTTCAGGCCGTGGCGGCTGATCTCGGCGTCTCCACAAGCGATGTGACCGAGATGGAAGCGCGGATGGCCAACTACGATCAGGCGTTCGATCTGGTGGGTGACGATGAAGAAGAGGGCGGCTTCGCACCGGTTCACTATCTGGAGGACAAATCCTCCGATCTGGCCGCGACCATCGAGAACGATAACTGGGACGATCACGCGACCCGTCGCCTGAGCTCGGCCCTCGCTACGCTGGATGAACGCAGCCAGCACATCATCCGCGCCCGCTGGCTCGATGATGACAGCAAGACCACTCTGCAGGAGCTGGCCGATACCTACGGCGTCTCTGCCGAGCGTGTGCGTCAGCTTGAAAAGAACGCACTCAAGAAGCTGAAAGATGCCATGGAGGCCTGATGCTTCCTCTCATAAAAACAGGGCCTGATGGCCCTGTTTTTGTTTCGCAAGGATCTGGTCGGCCTTGCTTTGGTTACCCTTGAGTGTGTTATGTTGCCGCCACTGCCACATTAGGGAGAGCAGAAGTGAAACTGTTGAACGACCTGTTTACCAACAACCGTGAGTGGGCCGAACGGATCAAGGCCGAAGATCCCGAGTTCTTTGCCACCCTTTCTGCCCAGCAGGCCCCCGAATACCTCTGGATCGGTTGTTCCGACAGCCGGGTGCCCGCCAACCAGCTGATGGGCTTGCTGCCGGGGGATGTCTTCGTCCACCGCAACGTCGCCAATCTGGTGGTGCATACCGATTTCAACTGCCTCTCCGTGCTGCAATACGCGGTAGAAGTGCTCAAGGTGAAGCACATCATCGTCTGCGGTCACTACGGTTGCGGTGGCGTCAAGGCCGCGATGCAGAACCAGGAGCTGGGTCTCATCGACAACTGGCTGCGCAACATCAAGGATGTCTACTTCAAATATGGTGAAGAGCTCGAGGCCATCGAGGATGAGCATGAGCGCTTCGACTACCTGTGCGAGCTGAACGTGGCCGAGCAGGTCGCCAACGTCTGCCATACCACCATCATCCAGAACGCCTGGCGCAAGGGGCAGGAGCTGGCGGTGCATGGCTGGATCTACGGGATCAAGGATGGCTTGCTGCACGATCTCGATCTCTGCATCAGCGGGCCGGATCAGATCCCCGATGTTTATCGCGCCTGGCCGGACATGCGTCCGCCCCATCGTCGGCGCTAGGGAGCTTCATGGTGGCGCCAGCCCTCTATCTGCAGATCAAGCAGCACATTCTGGACGGGATCCGCGAACGCCACTATCAGGCGGGGGACAGGATCCCGACCGAAGCTGCCCTGTGCGAGCTGTTCACCGTGAGCCGGATGACGGTCAATCGGGCGCTGCGCGAACTGGTGGCCGAGGGGTGGCTGGTGCGTACCGCCGGTTCCGGCAGCTTCGTGGCGGACCGGCGTACCGAATCGCCGCTGCTGGCCATTCGCAACATCGCCGACGAGATTGCCGAGCGGGGCAGTGAATACAGCGCCCGGGTGATCCGCCTGCAACGGCTGGCCGCCGACGAGAAGGTAGCGGTACAACTGGGACTGCGGGTTGGCGCCCCCATCTTTCACAGCCTGATCGTCCATCAGGCCGATGGCGAGCCACTGCAGCTGGAGGAGCGCTTCGTCGATGCCGGGCGCCTGCCGGGCTATGGCGAGCAGGATTTCACCCGACAAACCCCCAACCGCTATCTGATGGATGTCTGCCCCCTCTCCGAGATGGAGCACGTGGTGGAAGCCGTGTTGCCGAGTGCCGGTGAGGCGGGATTGTTGCAGATCCGCGTAGATTCCCCCTGCCTGTTGTTGCACCGGCGTACCTGGTCGGAGGGGCATCTGGTCTCCTATGCCCGTTTACTCTCCCCCGGTTCCCGCTACAAGCTCAGCTCCAAGGCTCAGTTAGAGTGAATGTCTATACAGCTCTATTTTGCAAAGCCCACCTCCTGGTGGGCTTTTTTGTGCTTAAACTCTAAGTTTGATGCTGTTATCAGGATGTGAACTCCGCTCTTTCTTTCATCATAGAGATCGACTATAAATATATGTATATACATTTGAGGTCGCTATGAACAAGGAACTGTTGAACTGCGAGCGGATCTGGCTCAACGTGACGCCCGCCACCCTGAATGATGAGCTGGCCGACTACGGCTTGTTGCCGCTCCACGCCATCGGTGTGAAGGAAGGCAAGATCCACGCGCTGGTGCCGATGGCCGAGCTGAAGGGCTCCCATCCCACCCACTGGCTGGATATGCAGGGCAAGCTGGTTACCCCCGGTCTTATCGATTGTCACACCCATCTGGTCTTTGCCGGCAGCCGTGCCGAAGAGTTCGAGTTGCGTCAGCAGGGCGTGCCCTATGCGGAGATCGCCCGTCGGGGCGGTGGCATCATCAGCACGGTGCGTGCCACCCGTGCCGCCAGCGAAGAGCAACTGTTCGAGCTGGCGTTGCCAAGGGTGAAATCCCTGATCCGCGAAGGGGTCACTACGGTGGAGATAAAGTCCGGCTATGGCCTGACGCTGGATGACGAACTCAAGATGCTGCGGGTGGCCCGCCGACTGGGAGAGGCGCTGCCGATCCGGGTCAAGACTACATTGCTGGCGGCCCATGCGGTGCCGCCGGAGTATCACGACGATCCTGACAGCTGGGTCGAGACCATCTGTCAGGAGATCATCCCGGCCGCCGCCGAGGCGGGTCTGGCCGATGCGGTGGATGTCTTCTGCGAGCACATCGGCTTCTCGCTGGCCCAGACCGAGCAGGTCTATCTGGCGGCGGATCAATACGGCCTGCCGGTGAAGGGGCACATGGATCAGCTCTCCAATCTCGGCGGCAGCACGCTGGCCGCCCACTTTGGCGCCCTCTCGGTGGATCATCTGGAGTATCTGGATCCGGAAGGGATCCTGGCGCTGGCCCACCGTGGCGTGGTCGCCACCCTGCTGCCCACCGCCTTTTACTTCCTCAAAGAGACCAAGCTGCCGCCGATTGCCGCCCTGCGCAAGGCGGGTGTGCCGATGGCTGTCTCCTCCGACATCAACCCGGGCACCGCCCCCATCGTCTCGCTGCGGATGGCGATGAACATGGCCTGCACCCTGTTTGGCCTGACGCCGGTGGAGGCGATGGTCGGGGTGACCCGCCACGCCGCCAAAGCGCTCGGCGAGCAGGAGCGCCTTGGCCAGCTCAGGGTGGGGATGGTGGCCGATTTCCTGATCTGGCACTGCGCCCATCCGGCCGAGCTGAGCTACATGGTCGGCGTCGATCAGCTGGCAAGCCGCATCTTCAACGGTGAGGAGAGCCTTCATGGATAAGTTCAACCCGGTCGATATGTCGCTCTGGCAAGGGCGGCAGGATCCGGAAGATGGTGAGCTGGCCCTGCGCTGGCACGACAAAGTTCTGCCTTGGCAAGAGGTGCAGCCCTGGGCAGCCGGGGCAAAAGAGGTAGCTGGTGTAGTACTGCTCGGTTTTGCCTGCGACGAAGGGGTGCGCCGCAACAAGGGGCGCATTGGTGCTGTCGGTGCGCCGCAAGCGGTGCGCAAGCTGCTGGCCAACACCGCCTGGCACCTGAACCGGCCCGTCTACGATGGCGGGGATGTGAGCTGCCCCGACGGCGATCTCGACGCCGCCCACGGCCGACTGGCCGAACGGGTCGCCGCCGCGCTCGATCTGGGCCACTTCCCGCTGGTGCTGGGGGGCGGTCACGAGGTTGCTTTCGGCAGCTGGAGTGGCCTCAACCTGCATCTGAGCGGCAGTGGCAAGGTCGGCATTATCAATTTCGACGCCCACTTTGACCTGCGGATGAAACAGGAGCTGGTAAGCTCCGGCACTCCCTTCTTCCAGATCGCCGAGCAGTGCGCCGCTCAGGGTACGCCATTTCACTACGCCTGCCTCGGGGTGGCCGAGACTGCCAATACCCAAGCCCTGTTTGCCCGAGCCAAGGCGCTGGGCGTGTGGCATGTGCTGGATGAGGCGATGACTCAGACCGAGCTGCCAGCCTTGCTAAGCGGGCTGGATGCCTTTATCGCCGATTGTGATCACCTATATCTGACCATCGATCTTGATGTGCTGCCCGGTGCCGTGATGCCGGGGGTGAGCGCCCCCGCCGCCCGTGGCGTGGAGCTGGCGGTGATCGAACCACTGATCGCCCATATCCGGGCCAGCGGCAAGCTCAGGCTCGCCGATCTGGCCGAGTACAACCCGACGCTGGATCAGGACAACCGCAGCGCCCGCGTGGCCGCGCGGCTGGTTCATCTGTTGACCCGTTAACCCTTTGGCCACACATCGCCGAAGGCACCGTATTGATACAACAAGGAGTGTGTATGTCTGTGCAACAGCAGGATCCCCGCCACGATCCCAATCGCGTGATCCGTGCCCCGCGCGGCACCGAACTGACAGCCAAGAGCTGGCTCACCGAGGCGCCGCTGCGGATGCTGATGAACAATCTGGATCCCGAGGTGGCCGAGCATCCCCAGTCGCTGGTGGTCTATGGCGGCATCGGTCGCGCCGCCCGCAACTGGGCCTGCTTTGACAAGATTGTCGAGGTGCTGACCCGGCTGGAGGAGGATCAGACCCTGCTGGTGCAATCCGGCAAGCCGGTCGGGGTGTTCCAGACCCACAAGGACGCGCCCCGAGTGCTGATCGCCAACTCCAACCTGGTGCCGCACTGGGCCAACTGGGAGCACTTCAACGAGCTCGATAAGAAGGGCCTGATGATGTACGGCCAGATGACCGCGGGTTCGTGGATCTACATCGGCACTCAGGGGATCGTGCAGGGTACCTACGAAACCTTCTTCGCGGTGGCCAATCAGCACTTCAACGGCGAGCCTGCGGGCCGCTGGATCCTCACCGGTGGTCTCGGTGGCATGGGCGGTGCCCAGCCGCTGGCTGCCACCATGGCCGGTTTCTCGATGATCGCCGTGGAGTGCGACGAGACCCGTATCGATTTTCGCCTCAAGACCCGCTATGTGGACAAGAAGGCCCACACGCTGGATGAGGCGCTGGCCATGGTCGAGGAAGCCAAGCAGAGCGGCAGCGCCGTCTCCGTCGGTCTGCTCGGCAACGCCGCCGACGTATTTGCCGAACTGGTGGCCCGTGGCATCACGCCGGATGTGGTGACCGACCAGACCTCTGCCCACGACCCGATCCACGGCTACCTGCCGCAGGGTTGGAGCGTTGCCAAGTGGCGCGAGCTGCAACAAAGCGCCCCGCAGGAGGTGAATCTGGCCGCCCGTCGCTCCATGGCCCGTCAGGTGGAGGCGATGCTGACCCTGCAAGCCCGTGGCGCGGCGACTCTGGATTACGGCAACAACATCCGCCAGATGGCGCTGGAGGAGGGGGTGGCGAACGCCTTCGATTTCCCCGGCTTCGTCCCAGCCTACATTCGCCCGCTGTTCTGTGAGGGGATCGGCCCGTTCCGTTGGGTGGCCCTCTCCGGCGATCCGGAGGATATTTACAAGACCGATCAGAAGGTGAAAGAGCTGATCCCGGACGATCCCCACCTGCACAACTGGCTCGACATGGCTCGCGAGCGCATCGCGTTTCAGGGGCTGCCGGCGCGGATCTGCTGGGTCGGGGTCAAGGATCGGGTGCGGCTCGGTCTGGCCTTCAACGAGATGGTGAAAAATGGCGAGCTGAAGGCGCCTATCGTGATTGGCCGCGACCATCTGGATTCCGGCTCGGTGGCCAGCCCGAACCGCGAGACCGAGTCGATGATGGATGGCTCCGATGCCGTCTCCGACTGGCCGCTGCTCAACGCCCTGCTCAACACCGCCGGTGGTGCGACCTGGGTCTCCCTGCACCACGGCGGCGGGGTCGGCATGGGCTTCTCCCAGCACTCCGGCGTGGTGATCGTCTGTGACGGCACCGACGATGCGGCCCGCCGCGTCGGTCGGGTACTGCGTAACGATCCGGCCACCGGCGTGATGCGCCACGCGGATGCGGGTTACGAGATTGCCATCAACTGTGCCCATGAGGCGAAACTGGATCTGCCGATGATTGACGGCGCCCACGGTGTCAAAGGAAAGGTGTAACACCATGTTTGAATTGACTATTACTCCGGGCGAGCTGGATCTTGCCACCCTGCGCCGCGTCAGCCGCGAGCCGGTACATGTTTCACTGGATCCGGCCGCCCTGCCGGGGATCCACGCCTCCGCTGCGGTGGTCACCAAGGTGATCGAGCAGAACCGGGTGGTGTATGGCATCAACACCGGCTTTGGCCTGCTGGCCAACACCCGCATTCCGGTGGAGCAGCTTGACGAGTTGCAGCGCTCCATCGTGCTCTCCCACGCGGCAGGGATTGGCACCTATATGGATGACGCCACCGTGCGGCTGATGATGGTGCTCAAGCTCAACTCGCTGGCGCGGGGCTTCTCCGGCATCCGGCTGGAGGTGCTGGAGGCGCTGATGAAGCTGGTCAATGCCGAGGTCTATCCGGTGGTGCCGAAGAAGGGCTCCGTCGGCGCTTCCGGCGATCTGGCACCGCTGGCCCACATGAGCTGCCTGCTGATCGGTGAAGGCAAGGCGCGCCACAAGGGCGAGCTGATCGACGCCGCCACGGCGCTGAAAATTGCCGGGCTCGAGCCCATCGCGCTGGCGCCAAAAGAGGGGCTGGCGCTGCTCAACGGCACCCAGGCGAGCACCGCCTTTGCGCTGGAGGGGCTGTTCCACGCCGAGGATCTGTTCGCCGGTGCCATCACCATCGGCGCCATGAGTGTGGAAGCCGCCCTTGGCAGCCGCCGTCCGTTCGATGCCCGCATCCACGCGGTGCGCGGTCAGCGCGGCCAGATCGACGCGGCCGCCTGTTATCGTCACCTGCTGGTGGATGGCAGCGAGATCGGCATGTCCCATCACAACTGCGAGAAGGTGCAGGATCCCTACTCATTGCGCTGCCAGCCGCAGGTGATGGGGGCTTGTCTGGCCCAGATCCGCCACGCCGCCGAGGTGCTGGTGTGCGAGGCCAACGCGGTCTCCGACAACCCGCTGGTGTTTGCCGATGACGAGGAGATCCTCTCCGGCGGCAACTTCCACGCCGAGCCGGTGGCCTTCGCTGCCGACAATCTGGCGTTGGCCATCGCCGAGATCGGTTCCCTCTCCGAGCGGCGGATGGCGCTGCTGATCGACTCGCGGATGTCCGGTCTGCCGGCGTTTCTGGTCAACAACGGCGGGGTGAATTCGGGCTTTATGATCGCGCAGGTCACCTCGGCGGCGCTCGCCTCCGAGAACAAGACGCTGGCCCATCCCGCCTCGGTGGACAGCCTGCCCACCTCCGCCAACCAGGAGGATCACGTCTCCATGGCCACCTTCGCCGGTCGTCGGCTGGCAGACATGGCCGAGAATACCCGCGGCATTCTGGCGGTCGAACTGCTGGCGGCGGCACAGGGGCTCGATTTCCGCGCGCCGCTGCGCAGTACCGAGCTGATCGAGCTGGCCAAGGGACGCCTGCGGGCAGAGGTGAGCTTCTACGACAAGGACAGGTACTTCTCGCCGGACATCGAAGCGGCTGCCGAGCTGCTGGCTCAGGCGAGCTACAACGACCTGATCCCGGTCGGGGTGCTGCCCAGCCTGTAAGCCTTGGTCCCCCTTCTCCCCTGGCGGGAGAAGGGTTGGGGATGAGGGAGAAGCCGCTTCACTGGCGCCCGTGAGATCCGGGAGTAGATGATAAAAGACCGCCCAATCGGGCGGTCTTTGCGTTTCTGGCGCTGGTTGAATGCGGTTATTCGTGCTCGAACATCAGGAACAGATAGACCACGAACAACACCAGATGGGTAGCGCCGTGCAGCACATTGGTGCGGCCGCTGCTGAAGGTTACCTTGCACACCATGAGAGTGGTGACCAGCAGCACCATGTCGGCGGCGGAGAGGCCGAGGCGCACCTCCTGACCCAGCATGGCGCCGATAAAGAGCACGGCAGGCACGGTGAGGGCGATGGTGGCCAGCACCGAGCCGAAGTAGAGGTTCATCGCCCGCTGCAGCTGGTTGTTGATGGCTGCCTTGATGGCGCCGACCGCCTCGGGTGCCAGCACGATACAGGCGACGATAAAGCCCCCCAGCGCAGGAGGCGCCGCCATGATCTTCACGCCGAAGTTGATAGGCACGGCCAGGGTCTTGGCCAGCAGTATCACCACCAGCAGATAGGCGAGCAGCAGCAGGGTATGGTAGATGTTGCTCTGCAGCGGGCCGTGGTGCTCCTCGTAATCCTCGTGATCGCTGTCGACGAAGAAGTGGCTGTGGCTGCGGGTCTGGATCAGCAGAAAGACGCCGTAGAGCAGGATCGAGATGATGATCAGCATCCATGACATGGCGCGCGACATGCTGCCGATTGCGCCACCCTCGGTGAAGTTGGGCAGCACCAGACAGAGCAGCGCCAGCGGAATGATGGCCACCAGATAGGATTTGACCCCGTCCAGATTGAAGCTCTGGGTGTGGTAGCGCCAGCCGCCAAACAGCAGGGTGAAGCCCACCAGCCCGGTACTCACCAGCATCACCACCGCAAACATGGTATCGCGCGCCATAGTGGGGTTGGGCTCGCCGGTCAGCATCACCGAGGAGATCATCACCACCTCCAGAGAAATGACCGAGAGAGTGAGGATCAGGGTGCCGAAGGGCTCGCCCAGCTTGATGGCGAGGGCGTCGGAGTGGCGCACCACCGAGAAGATGGCCCAGGTGACGATGGCCAGCAGCCCCGCCGATACCGGAAGATAGATCCCGAGCGGAGTTGTCTCTGTCAGCAGGTCGCTGCCCAGGGTCTTGAAAAAGAGCAGGGTCAGCAGGCCGACGGGCAGGGCAATCTCTTGCCGGATAACTGTCTTCATAGGCAATGGTTCTCATCTCTGGGCGGTCTAAACCGACGGGGTATGGCGAAAGTGGGGCCGAGTCACCGGGGTGACGGCCCCGCCAATGATAAAGGCGATTGCCTGCTCAAGGAAAAATCATTTTGTTACAAGAGATGAGGAGGTCGGGTTTTGCCACTCGACTTCCGATTGATCAAGGCTTGCCTGTGCGGCGGGGAGTACTTATGCCGCCTTCGAGTGATGTTGCTGCCAGGCCAGCAACCAGAGCGTCAACTTGTTCAGCGGCATCGGCGCTGCATAGACATAACCCTGGATCAGATGCACGCCGTGTCGCTGCAGATAGTCCACCTGCTCCTGACGTTCTGCTCCCTCAGCGATCATCTCCATGCCGGATTCCCGGCCAAAGGCGATGGTGGCATCCAGTACGCTGCGCTTGAGGTCGTCGGTGCCTATTGTGTCGACGAACATCTTGTCGATCTTGATCTGGCGGATCCCCAGGCTTTGCAAGTAGGCAAAGCCGCCGTAGCCGGTCCCGAAGTCATCCAGCTTGAAGTGATAGCCCTTTGCCTGCAGGGCGGAGATCTGGTTGCTTGCGGCCCCGATGTCGATAATGGGCTTGCGCTCGGTCAGTTCGAAGGTGAGTCGGGCAGGAGAGGGCCATTGATGGCGCTGCAGCAAGTCGTGCAGGTGTGATTGTTCGAGATGGGCGGCCACTATGTTGACGCTGACCCACTGATTGGGTGCGAGTTGGGGCAGATCCGCGATCACTTTTTCCAGTAGTTGGCTGGTCATCGGCAGGATCAGATCCTGCTCTTCCGCATAGTCGATAAAGGTGCCGGGCGGGATCAGTTCGTTGCCCCGTTGCCAGCGCAGCAGCGCCTCGAATCCAACAACCTGGCCGCTTTGGCTGTCCACCACGGGCTGGTAGAAGGGGATGAACTGTTGTCGTGCCAGCCCCGCCTGCAGTAGCCCCTTGAGAGAGCGTCGGTAGTTGCGCAATAACCAATAACCTGTTGTCAGCACCACACCCAGAAGGGTGCCAGCCCAGAGACCGTAAAGTCTGACTTGCTGCAGAGCATATTGATTGAGCGCCTTGCCCGCCCAGACCGTCTGTCTGGTCAGCACGGCCGGATCGGTGAAGCTCATGCTGCGGCGTCCCTCTTCGCTCTTGATGGTCTTGTCGCCGCGGGGGAAGTAGGTGGTGGTCACCTCGGGATCCTGCTCACTGAATTCCAGATAGAAGCAGTTGGCACAGGGGTGCTGCAGCAGTTGGTGGCTCCAGCTGTTATCCAGCACCCAGTAGGCGATATTTTCGCCAGATTGGTAGTAGGCCACCAGCTCCTGCTCGGTATTGAATTTGGCCGGTGTCGCGGTTAAGCCGAAGTTACCGAGCCGGATATCATCTTGATAATTCGTGATGACAATGGGAAGCCCCGGCCCCAGGCTCGAGCAGCTGGCGCCGGATGCCAGTGTGAGCCCCTGCAGGCGGATGTGGGCGCTGTAGTAGCGGGGGTCGCGCAGCAGTGCCATATCCGTTGGGCCACAGTCAAAGTCAAATTGCGCCAACTGCTCCGTTAGCGCAGTATCGAGCTCCTTGTGACGCTCTTCCAGTGCCTGCTTTATCTCGGCCACTTTCTGTTCCAGCAGGTAGTTGGCCAACGGCTTGGCAAGCCATAACCCCAGCGACTGGCTGGCCACGATGGGCAGGGTAAACAGCAGCAGAGAGATCCAGACCGATGAGATGCGCAACAAGGGGTACCTGCCAGTTTCATGAGACACAAATGGGATAGGTCATCATAGTGCATTAGTGCAATCAATTTGAGTCAGACGTGTCGCACTTGTTGATTGATTTTTTAACTATATGATTTTAAATGTTTTTATTATTAACTTTGGCAAGATTCAATCGCTGACCTGTCATAAATGACAATTGCCCAGCTTATCCGAACTGCATTAGAGTAGCCCTGCGGTTTGACTCACCGTGTGTTCAATACTCCTGTATCTGTTTTTTGTCAGTAGCACAGAGTGTTAGTTTTGATATGAGTGTTCCTTTTGGTCCCCTTTGAGGGACCATTTTTCTGCCCGTCACTTTGTCCTCTCCCGCTTTCGCAGCCCGTCATCCTTGGTATTCTCCCTCTGCTTTGGGTTATGCTTGCCCGCTTAAATTGCAGAAGCGGGATCCCCGTCCATAGTGATGGTGACTCCGCCGCTGCTACCATGAGCTCCAATGGATGATGCCGGGCATACGGAAAGGCGCATGAAACTCACAACACAGCTTGTCTCATTTATCACCCTGTGCGTGATCGCGGCCATGGCGACCGTGCTGATTGGCGGGGTGTTCAGCTTTCGCGAGCTGGGCATGGAGTTGCAGCAGAAGAAGGTCGATGCGCTGGTCGAAGTGATCGACAAGCAGCTCGATGTCGCTCACGACATGGAGGATATGAGTCGCTGGCTGCCCACCTTGTTGCGGGCGGCTCATGTGGTGGAGTTGGAGGTGCGCCAGAACGACCAGCGGGTCTACTGGTTCCGCGATGTGCGCAATCCGGTCGACGAACAGTTGCTGCAACCATACAGCCACCCGCTGCCCCATCAGACCGGCATGCAGGCCAACTTCAAGCTGGAGCGTCCCTTCAAGGAGGCGGAATACTCCATCAGGGCGATGTCCGGCATCTCGTTCGGCGTCTTTATCGTGGTGTTCGGCCTCTGGTACTCCATTCGCTGGCTGCGCCAGCAGTTGCGCGGTGCCGAACTACTGGGCATTCGCGCCCAGCTGATCCTCGATGACAAACTCTCCAAGCTGAGCCACGACCCCGCCGAAGAGTGGCCGGTGGCCGCCAGTCAGGCCCTCGACCATCTGCTGGCCGAGCTGGCCGATGCCCGCAAGGAGCGCAGCCGCTTCGACAACTTCATTCGCAGCAACGCCTTCGTCGACAAGATGACCGGCATCGGCAACCGGCTGTTTTTCGACAACCGGCTGGAGAGCGCCATCATGGAGGCGAGCGTGATGAGCGGCGGCGTGCTGCTGATCGATCTCGCCTGTCTGGAGGATCTGGAGGCCGAACAGTTCGAGCTGTTGGGGCACGACCTGCTGCTGGAGGCGAGTGCCACCATCGGCGCCTTCGTGCGCAAGCATAACGGCGCCCTGCAGGCCCGCTATGCCGGTCAGGTCTTTGCGGTGCTGCTGCCCAATATGTCAGAGAGCGAGATGGTGGATAGTGCCAGCCAGCTGCTCAAGAGCCTGCAACGACTGCACTGGCCGCAGGAGATCAATCCCGACACGGCGGTCTATCTCGGCGCCGTCTGCTATCAGGCCGAAGACAGCCTGCTCAAGGTGCAGGAGGAGGCGGAGCTGGCCCTCAAGAGTGCCCGTCTGCAGGGGCACAACGGCTGGTTCCTCTACGAGAAGCAGCTGGATGAGGAGCAGAGCAGCAAGGGCACGGTGCGCTGGCGTACCCTGATCAGTCGCCGCCTCGAAGAGCACGGCATCGAATTCTACACCCAGCCGATCCAGCAGGATCGGGGGCAGGTAGTGCTGCAGCTGGAGCTGCTCACCTACTTGCACGACGAACAGGGGCGAGCCCTGCAGGCGGGGATCTTCATGCCGATGGCGGAGAAAGTCGGGCTGTTGTTGCAACTGGATCGGTTGGTGGCGGAACAGACCCTCGCCCTGCTGCGCCAGCGCTCCGAGCAGAGCTGCCCCATCAGTCTGACCCTCAGTGCCCAGAGCCTGCTCAACCGCGAGTTCCAGCGCTGGCTCTTCTTCGCCCTGTTCCAGCTGCCGCGCAGCACCAACGAGCGGCTGATCCTGCAACTCTCCGAATCCCAGGTGACCCGTCACTTCGAGGCGCTCAAGCGGCCGCTGCGCTCCCTGCGGATGCTCGGCTGCCAGCTGGCCATCGATCATGCCGGTCAGGATGTGGTGAGCACCCAGTACATCAAGGAGTTCGAGATCAACTTCCTCAAGCTGCACCCAAGTCTGGTGCGGGAGATCCACGCCCGTCAGGTCAACCAGATGGCGGTGCGCAGTTTGGTGGGGGGCTGCGCCAATACCCGCACACGGGTGCTGGCGGTGGGGGTGGAGAGTGGCGACGAGTGGAAGATGCTGCGCCACCTCGGGGTGCATGCCGGGCAGGGGCCCTGGTTTGCCGAGCCCCAGCGGCTGGTGCCGGAACCGGCTGGCGTGTGAGATAAACAACAGAGGGTCGCCTTGGGGCGACCCTCTGTTGTTTGCGGTTGCCGTCAGGCGGGCTCACAGCCGCCCCTGCTCCCGCAGTCCGGCGAGTCCTTGCATGCCGCCGGTGTGGATAAAGACGATCTTGCTGCCGGGGGCGATGCGGCCCGCCGCCAGCTCGCGAAACAGCCCCCACATCGCCTTGCCACTGTAGATGGGCTCCAGCGGCAGGCCGGTTTCGGCGCTAAAATCCTCTACCCACTGCCAGAGCGCCGGGCTGAATTTGGCGTAGCCACCGTCGTGATGATCGAGCGCGATCCGCCAACCGGGAATGCTGGCGGCTGCGGGATGGAGGCGGCACACCTCGTCGGCGATAAAGTCGCCCCCCTTCAGCACCGCAATGGCGAGGATCTGCTCCCGATCCCGTTTGCCAGCGATGAGTCCTGCCAGAGTGCCACCGCTGGCACAGGGCAGTACCCAGAGATCTGGCGAGAAGGGCACTTCGCCGACCAGCTCGGCCACCCCGGGGATAGCCAGCGGGCTGCTACCCCCTTCCGGAACGATCAGGGTATCGGGTGCATCGAATTGGGCCAGCCAGTCGGGATCCTGCCGCCGCCGATAACTCTGGCGATCGACGAAAACGAGATCCATGCCCCAGCGTCTGGCATCCCTGAGGGTGGTATTGCTGACGGCATCGGCTTCGCCCCGTATGATACCGGTAGTGCGAAGACCGGTCTGGTATCCGGCGGCAGCCAGGGCGTGGATATGGTTGGAGTAGGCACCGCCGAACGAGAGCAGGTGCTGTTTGCCGTGCTCGCTGGCATGCAGCAGGTGGTACTTGAGCTTGCGCCACTTGTTGCCGGAGATGGCCGGATGGATCAGGTCATCCCGCTTGCACCAGAGCTCGACGTCATAGCGGGTCAGCAACGGGTGGTGGAGGCGTTGCAGGGGGGAGGGCAGGGTGGCATGGCCATCCGGCTCGCTTGAAAGGCTGGCTTGCAATGGTGAGTCCGTCTTTTATCTGGAGGCTAATCTGCGGTTTATGTTAATATTTCAATCATTTAACCAATTATGATGGGCGGGCTTACATGAAACAACTGTTCAGACGGTCGACGCCAAGCCGCCAGGTCGGGCTATTGCTGGCCAATGACAGGATCATGCTGGCCGCGGTGGGCAATCCCCCCGTCTTCGCAACGCGCACCATCAACGGCCCGCAGGAGTGGGCGGTGGCCATCAACGAGCTGTTCAGCCGTCATGGTCTGGCCAAGTCCAGAGTGCGGGTGGCCCTCGCCGCCAGCCTTTATCAGCAGATCCAGATCGACAAGCCTGCCGTGCCTGACGCCGAGATGGCGGGGGCGCTCCCCTGGGCGGTCAAGGATTATGTCAGCGAACCCGTGCTGCAACTGGCGATGGACTATGTGGATTTGCCCACTCCGCCTGCCGGTCGCCCGCGCATCAATGTGATCTGCCTGCCCAAGAGCCGGGTGCAACAGCTGGCCGATGCTATCAACGGCATCGCCACCCTGCAATCCATCATCAGTGACGAGCTGGCGCTCACCTCTCTCTATGAGGCTGATGATGTGGTGCGCATGCTGTTGTGGCAGCCCAAGGGGCTGGATCTGCAACTGCTGGTCTTTCATCAGGGGGGGCTCTGCTTCTCTCGCCAGCTGCGCGGTTTTTCCAGCCTGACCGGTGAGCATGAGCCGGACAGCATGCAACTCGATTCACTGGCGCTGGAGATCCAGCGCTCCCTCGACTATCTGGCGGGCCAGCTGAAATTGCCCGAGCTGGGACAGATGCAGTTTGCCGTCGCCTCGCCCTTTATCGGTACTCTGGTGCGCCACATGGAGCAGACCTTTGGTTTTGCCGTCTCCGCCATGGCCAATAAAGCGGTGCTGGCCGGTGTCGAATACCTCTCGGCCTATGCCGCCGCCATCGGGGAGGATGCGTGATGAAACGTCAGATAAACCTCTATGGCGCCGAGTTTCGCCCCAAACGGCAGTGGGCCAGCCTTAACCAGATGGCGCTGGTGTGGGGCTTTGCGCTGCTGCTGATGCTGTTGGTGGGAGTCGGTTACGGCTGGCAGCAGCAACAGGTCAGCCGGGCACTGGCACAGCGTCATGCCGAGCTGGAGCTCAAGCGCAGCGAGGCGCAACGGCTCGATGCCGAGCTGGCGCGCCATCAGGCAGATCCCCGGTTACAACAGCAACTGGTCAACAAGCAGGATGAGCTGACGGCCAAGCAGGGACTGATGCGCCAGCTGGGCAGTCTGACCCTGCAAAAATCCCAGGGCTACGCCAGCGTGATGGCGGATCTCTCCCGCATTCGCAACAGCAACCTCTCGTTGCAGCGCATCGAGATCAACGAAGGGCGGATCAACCTCTCCGGCTTTGCTGGCCGCAGTCAGGATGTACCGGCCTGGGTCAACCGCTTCAAGCAGACCCCGAGTCTGGTGGGCAAGGAGTTTGGTGAACTGACCCTGAGCCGTGACAAGGAGGGTCGCCTGACCTTCCAGTTGAGCGGCATCGCGCGGGAGAAACCCTGATGAACCTGAAAGCACAATGGCAGGCATGGGGCCAGCGTATCGCCGTGTTGAGCCAGCGGGAGCGGGTGTTGATCCTGCTGACCGGTCTGGTACTGCTGGGCGCGGCCGGCATTTACGGCTGGCTCGAGGGCGCCGATGCCCGCCTGCAGCAGGATCGCATGGCCCTGAGCGCCGCCGAGCGTGACCTCGAAATCATGGAGCTGGAGAACCTCGGCAAACAGGCCCGGCTCAAGCGGGATCCCAATCAGGGAGTGCGTGACCAGTTGGCGCAAGTGGAAGCGGATCTGGCCCGGATCGACGGTGAGTTGAAGGCCCAGACCGTGGATCTGATCCCGGCGCACGAGATGCCGCTGGTGCTGGAGGCGTTGCTCTCCCGCTCCGCCAATCTCCATATGCTGGCGCTCAGTTCGCTGGAGCCGACCCCGCTGATGGCGGGGGAGCAGAAGGTCAATCTCTACAAAAACGGTATCCGGCTTCAGCTTGAAGGCGGCTATTTCGATGTGTATCAATATCTTAAAGCGCTGGAAGCCTTGCCGCGCCACTTCTACTGGAAGCAGTTCGACTATCAGGTCAAAGCCTATCCCGGTGCGGTGGTGGAGATGGAGATCTACACCCTGAGTACCAGCAAGGAGTTTATCCGTGGCTAGAGTGTTTGCGTTGTGCTGTTGCCTGTTCAGCTTGCTGGTACAGGCGGAGCAGGTCGAGGTATTGCAGGATCCCACCGCGCCGCTGGCAGATGTGGCGGTTGGCGCCCGTGCGACCGGCGAGAGCAGCGCCGGTTTGCCGAAGCTGCAGAGCGTGGTACTGGGCAATGGCCCGGCACTGGCGGTGCTCAATGGCAAGAGTTATCGGGTCGGACAACAGGTGGACGGCTATACGCTGGTGGCCATCAATGCCGATGCCGTGGTGCTGGAAAAGGCGGGAAAACGCCATGCGGTAACACTGTTTGCCAGCAAGATCCGGGTTTGAGTCGCAGCTGCCCGTTGGCAGGTGAGCCGGCTTTATCGAGTTTAATTGCAAGTCAGGGTGCCCTAATTACATGAAAAAACACCGTCTCTGTCTGATCACCGTGGCCATGATGGCCGCAGGCTGTACCACGTATCAGCACCCCGAGCCGACCCAGGCCAAGGATGCGCTCAAGCAGGCCATGAACGACCAGCAGAAGCAGGCTGCCCCGCTGACCGCCTTGCCCAAATCGGTGCAAAGTGAATTGCTGCAGCTGAACCGCCCCCAGATGCCGGTCGGCATGCCGGAGAAGCGGCTGCGCATCGCGGCTCACGACGTGGAGGCGGTGGAGTTTTTCGGTTCCCTGTTCAAGGGCTCCCGCTACAGCGTGGCGGTTCACCCCGGGGTGGCCGGTCTGGTCTCCGTCGAACTGAAAGATGTAACCCTGCCGGAAGTGCTGGCGGTGGTGGGCGACATGTACGGCTTTGACGTGCAGCGCAAGGGCAATGTCTTCCATATCTATCCGGCGGGCCTGCGCACCGAAACCATCCCGGTCAACTACCTGATGATGTCCCGCCGTGGCCTCTCCCGCACCTCGGTCAGTACCGGCGGGGTGACCGCCAATGACAGCAACAACGACAGCAACGGCAGCTTCGACAACTCGTCCAGCAACAACAGCTCTAACAACTCCTCCAGCAACAACTCGAGCGGCGACAGCAGTAACGGTACCCGTATCGAGACCGACACCAACAGCGACTACTGGACCGATCTGCGCGACTCTCTGCAGACCCTGATCGGCAGTGGCGATGGGCGCGCCGTGATCACCAGCCCGCAGGCGGGTCTGGTCACCATCCGCGCCTATCCGAAAGAGCTCAAGGCGGTGCGTGAATTCCTCAATCAATCCGAGAGTCACCTCAAACGTCAGGTGGTGCTGGAGGCGCGGATCATCGAAGTCGCTCTCAACGAAGGGTACGAGCAGGGGGTGGACTGGAGCGGTCTCTCCGCCAGCTGGGATGGCGGCAAGGGGATCACCGGCGGCGGTTCACTGGCCGGCACTCAGTTGCCAACCACCCCCAACCAGATCTTCAGTGCGCTGGGTGGCGGCGCCGGTTTCAAGATCTCTGACGGCAACTTCAACGTGGCAGTCAACCTGCTCAAGACCCAGGGCGATGTGAATACCCTCTCCAGCCCCCGTGTCACCGCGACCAACAACCAGAAAGCGGTGATCAAGGTGGGGACGGACGAGTACTTCGTCACCAACGCCTCGACCACTACAGTGACTTCGACCGGCACGGCCGAACCTATCGTGACCCCTAATGTGGAGCTGACCCCCTTCTTCTCAGGTATTGCGCTGGACGTAACGCCGCAGATCGATGAAGAGGGCAAGGTGCTGCTGCACATCCATCCCTCTGTTATCGATACCGAAGAGCAGAAGAAGATCATCAACGTCGGCACCGCCAAACCGCTGGAGCTGCCGCTCGCCAAGAGCTCGATCCGCGAGTCCGATACCGTGGTGCAGGCCAATAATGGCGACATCATCGTTATCGGCGGTCTGATGAAGACCGACAAGCAGGAGATTGTCAGCAAGGTGCCGCTGCTGGGTGACATTCCCTGGGTGGGCGAGGCCTTTACCAATCGCCGCGAGAGCACCAAGAAGGTGGAGCTGGTGATCATGCTCAAACCGACCGTGGTGGAGAAAGACACCTGGCAAAACGAGCTGCAACGCTCCTCCGAGCTGCTCGACAAGTGGTATCCGGCCAAGGGCTGAACCATGACACCAGATGCGGTCATCCTTATCCCGAACGGCCTGTGCGGCTTTGCCAGCACAGGCCGCGTGCTCGCCGTGGCAGGTGAGGTCTCATGTACCTGACTCACTTTGGCCTGCAGGAGGCGCCGTTTGGCCTCACCCCCAATACCGGCTTCTACTACGGCCTGCCGCCTCACGAAGAGGCGCTTCAGGTGCTCAACTGGGCGCTGGCGCAGGGGGAGGGCTTTATCAAGGTGACCGGCGAGGTGGGTACCGGCAAGACCCTGCTCTGCCGCAAGTTGCTAAGTGAACTGGGCTCGGAAGCGCGTCCGGTGCGGCTGGCCTGGTTGCCCAATCCCCACCTCACCCCGGCCGAGCTGCGCATCGCGCTGGCGCTGGAGCTGGGGTTGGCGGTGCGGGATCAGAGCGAGCTGGATCTCACCGATCGCATCCATCGTCACCTGATCAGCCTGCACCAGCAGGGCAGTCGGGTGGTGGTGCTGATCGACGAGGCGCAGGCGCTGCCGGACGAGACGCTGGAGGCGATCCGGCTGTTCGGCAATCTCGAGACCGAATCGAGCAAGCTGCTGCAGATCGTGCTGTTCGGCCAGCCCGAGCTGGATGCCAGACTGGCCAAGCCACATCTGCGCCAACTGCGCCAGCGGATTGGCTTCTCCTATTGCCTGCGGCCGCTGCGTTTTGACGAGACCCGCGCCTATCTGGAGCACAGATTGCAGGTCTCCGGGTATCGCGGGGCGCCGCTGTTTGCAGGTCGCGCCATGCGCCTGTTGTGGCGAGCCTCGCGAGGGATCCCGAGACTTATCAATATCCTGGCGCAGAAGTGCCTGATGCTGGCCTATGGTCAGGGTGTGCGCCAGATCGATAGCCGTCTGGTGCGGCTCGCCATTCGCGATACCGACGATGCCAGCCGCTTTGCGCCACGGCGCTGGTGGCCCCTGTTACTGTTGCTGGGGTGCGCCCTGGCTTATGGAGTCTGGCCATGAGCGTCATCAACCAGATGCTCGGGGATATGAGAGCGCCCCAGCTGCGTTGTGCGTCAAGATGGGGCTGGCGGATACCTATGCTGGCTTATGGAGTCTGGCCATGAGCGTTATCAACCAGATGCTGAAAGATCTGGATCAGCGCCAGCAAGGATCCGATGGCGCTGCCGTCTATATTGCGCCTGCGCGTCAGCAGGGATGGTGGATGTTGCTGCTGACCCTGATCTGCGGGCTGGCACTGGGGATCCTCGGTTGGCGAACCTGGATCTACTGGCAGCAGACTCACCCTGTAGTTGCCGCTAGTGAAGTGGTCACTCCTGATGCGGTGACTCCCGATGTGGTGACAAGGGCCGCCGCGCCCGTCAGTCAGTCCGAGCCGGTCGAGGTGGCGGCCGCGCTGCCGCTGCCAAGTCAGGATGAAGTGAACGACGAGGCCGGAGAAGGTGACTCGGGCGACACGGCCGACGGCGCGCCCTTTGATGCCTCCAGCGATGTTGACGAGTCGGAGCCGACCGATGAAGAGCTGCAGCCCGAGCTTTACGCCGAACTGGCGGCAGAGCAGCAGGCCGTCGCCAGCGCGCCGCGCAAACCGGGCGTATTGAAGATCGAGACGGTGGAGCTGTCGGCCAAGGAGCTGGCGGCACTGGCGGAGCGCAAGGCGACCACCGCCATGGCCAAGGGAAGCCTGCGGGATGCGCAGGACAACTATTACGACGTGCTGGCCCACGATCCCTACAACCAGGGGGCGCGGGAGCAGCTGGCCGGTTTGCTCTACGGCGAGGGCCGCCTGACCGAGGCGCGTCAGCTGCTGGAGGAGGGGATCCGGCTTGATCCCCAGCAGGCCGATTTTCGTCTGCTGCTGGCCCGTCTTGCCATCAGCGAGGGACAGCAGCAGCAGGCCCTTGGCTGGTTGTCCGGTTATCAGCCGGATCTCGCCAGCAACATGGACTACTACGCCACCTGGGCCGGGCTGACCCAGGAGCTGGGCCAGAATGCCGATGCGGCGGCGCTCTATGTGAAGCTGCTGCGCCAGCAGCCGGATCAGGGCCGCTGGTGGCTTGGCCTTGGCGTGGCCGAGGATGGTCAGGGCCACAGTCAGCGAGCGCTCGATGCCTATCGCAACGCCCTGCTGCACGGCAACCTCGGCGAGGCGTCGACCAACTGGCTGGAACAACGAATTGGCCAACTAACCCCTTGATAAACCGCAATTTCGATTAGCGAAGCCGGATCGGATGCGGCAACGGGTGTGAAGCAACAGACATCGGAGCAAACATGGCACAACCCAGACTGAAAATGCGCCTCGGCGACCTGCTGGTACAAGAGCAGATCATCTCTGATGATCAGCTGCAGCTTGCCCTGCAGCAGCAGCGTCAGACCGGCCGCAAGCTGGGCACCACCCTGATTGACCTCGGCTTTATCAGCGAGGTGCAGCTGCTACAGTTCCTCGCCCGCCAGCTGGATGTGCCCTTCTTCGATCTCAACAACCTCACCATCGACGCCGCCGCGGTGCCGCTGCTGCCCGAAGTGCAGGCGCGCCGTTATCGGGCGCTGGCGGTCAATCTCACCGACAACAAGGTGACGGTGGCGATGTCGGATCCTGCGGATCTGAGCGCACTGGATGCCATCGCCGCCCTGCTCAGCCCGCGCATCATGGTGCTGGCGGTGGCGCGGGAAGGGCAGCTGCTGGAGTATTTTGACCGCCTCTATCGCCGCACCCGCGAGATCGAGAGCTTCGCCGAACAGCTGCAGGAGGAGTATCAGGACTCCGGCTTCGAGCTGGGCTCCAGCAATCTGGGTGCCAATGACGAGGGGGAGGCGACGGTAGCCAAGCTGCTGCGCTCCCTGTTCGAAGATGCGGTGCAGGTGGGGGCATCGGATATCCACATCGAGCCGGACGAAAAGGTGTTGCGCATTCGTCAGCGGATCGACGGCATCCTCCACGAGAACATCCTCAACGAGGTGCGCATCGCTCAGGCGCTGGTGTTGCGTCTCAAGCTGGTGGCGGGGCTCGATATTTCCGAGAAGCGCTTGCCCCAGGATGGCCGTTTTAACATGAAGGTGCGCGGTCGCGATGTGGATGTGCGGATGTCCACCATGCCGGTGCAATATGGCGAGTCGGTGGTGATGCGTCTGCTGGATCAATCCTCCGGCATCCTGTCGCTGACCGAGACCGGCATGCCGCCGGAGATCCTGACCCGTTTCCGCCGCCAGCTCAAACGCCCGCACGGGATGATCCTGGTGACCGGCCCGACCGGTAGCGGCAAGACCACCACCCTCTATGGCGCGCTTTCCGAGCTCAACCAGTCCAGCCACAAGATCATCACGGTAGAAGACCCGGTGGAGTATCGCTTGCCCCGCGTCAATCAGGTGCAGGTCAACCCCAAGATTGGCCTCACGTTTTCTCACGTGTTGCGCTCCACTCTGCGTCAGGATCCGGACATCCTGCTGGTGGGTGAGATGCGGGACAACGAGACGGTAGAGATCGGCTTGCGTGGCGCCATCACCGGTCACCTGGTGCTGACCACCCTGCACACCAACGATGCGGTGACCAGTGCGCTGCGTCTGATTGACATGGGAGCGCCCGGCTATCTGGTGGCGAGCGCCCTGCGGGCGGTGGTCGCCCAGCGGCTGGTGCGGCGGGTATGTGAGCACTGCGTCGAGGAGAAGGCGCCCGACGAAGGGCAGGCCACTTGGCTCACCGTGCTCTCCGGCGAGGCGCCTGGCCAGCATACCTATCACAAGGGCCGGGGTTGCCAGAGCTGCAACTTTACCGGTTATTCCGGCCGGATCGGAGTCTACGAGCTGCTGGAGCTGGATCAGCCGATGATGGATGCCCTGCGCCGCAACGATGCAGAAGGGTTCGCCAAGGCGGCCCGTCAACACGAACACTACCGGCCGCTGGCCCTCACAGCCCTCGATTATGCCCGTCAGGGGATCACCTCGGTGGATGAGGTGCTGCGACTGGCCGAGGATTTGGGGTAAGCGATGGCTAACTTTGCCTACAAGGGGCGTGACAGCCAGGGCAACGCCACCAGTGGCGTGGTCGAAGCGGCCAACGAGATGGCGGCCGCCGAGCAGCTGATGCGCCGCGGGGTGATGCCGACCGAGCTCAAACCGGGCAAGGCCAAATCCGCCGTCATCGACTGGTCACTGCTGCTGGAAGGGGGCATCAAGCTGGATGAGCTGGTGATCTTCAGCCGCCAGATGTATGCCCTGACCCGGGCCGGGATCCCGATCCTGCGCGCCATCTCCGGGTTGGAGGAGAGCACTCACAGCAAGCCGCTCAAGCGGGCGCTGCACTCGCTGGGGGAAGATCTCGGCAATGGTCGTCCGCTGTCGAGCTCGATGCAGGCGCATCCCAAGGTATTTAGCAGCCTGTTTGTTGCCATCATCCATGTGGGTGAGAACACAGGTCAGCTGGAAGAGGCCTTTTTGCAGCTCGCCACCTATTTCGAGCTGGAGCTGGAGACCCGCAAGCGGATCAAGACCGCCATGCGCTACCCCAGCTTCGTGATGATCGCCATCGGTATCGCCATGGTGATCCTCAATATCATGGTGATCCCGGTGTTTGCCGGCATGTTCGCCAAATTCGGGGTGGAGTTGCCGCTGGCGACCCGCATTCTGCTCGCCACTTCCCACTTTTTTGTCCACTACTGGTGGCTGCTGCTCGCCATTCTGGCGGGGATGGTGTTTGGCTGGCGCCGCTGGGTCGCCACCACCAAGGGCAAGCTGACCTGGCACCGCTGGCAACTCAAGTTGCCGATCGTCGGCACCATCATAGAACGCTCCCTGCTGGCCCGTTTTGCCCGCAGTTTTTCTATGATGCTCAAGGCCGGGGTGCCGCTAAACACGGCGCTGACCCTGGTGGCCGATGCGGTGGATAACGCTTATATGGCGGGGCGGGTGCGGGATATGCGCGCCGGTATCGAGCGGGGCGAGAGCCTGCTGCGCACCGCCAGCAGCAGTGGCCTGTTTACCCCGCTGGTGATGCAGATGATCGCCGTGGGGGAGGAGACCGGTCAGGTCGATGACCTGCTGCACGAAGCGGCCGAGTATTACGAGCGGGAGGTGGATTATGACCTCAAGAGTCTCACCGCCCGCATCGAGCCGATCCTGATCGGGATCGTGGCGGTGATGGTGCTGATCCTGGCACTCGGGATCTTTACGCCAATGTGGGACATGATGCGCGCTGTTCGCGGCAAGTAACTCGGCATCTTCACGCTTGAATGGTGGGACATGATGAGAGCCGTAAGAGGCAAGTGATCGGTGGAGTCGAGGGCTGGATGAGCAGACAGACGCAGCAGGATGATCGCTGGCTGACCGGATATCGGCGGATCGCCGTGATCATCCTGCTGATGGTGATTGTGGCGACCCTGGTGCGCAGCTATCAGAGCCACCGGGAAGAGGCGCAGCAGCTCACACTCACCTTGCTGGGGGAGCAATTTGCCGAGCGGGCACAGCGTTTGCACGGCATTTGGCTCGATGAGCGGCGTCCGCAGACTCTGCATGCCGCTGGCAAGGGGTGGCAGTTTGATGCCCGAGGGTGGCCCCTGGGGCTGGTGCCGCTGCAATCCCCTTCGGAAAATTGCCGCCAGTTGTGGCTGGCTCTGGTGGGTGAGACGGACGGTGGCATGCCCCCGTTGCAGGTTCTGGCCCGCCCCGATGGCAGTGGTTGCGAGATGGGGTGGGATGGTTATTGGCTGATTTATCAGTTTTCTGACGGGCGGGTGATGAAAAAGCCTTGAATGAAGCTAATCATATGACCCAACTACATGATTTTTTTGGGCCTGCATGAAATAATGCGGGGCATTACGAAGGGAGCATGACAATGAAACCAATGGCACCAACAAGGCCGGAAAACGGGATGATGAGACGGGCTGCTGGCTTCTCCCTCATTGAGCTGGTGATCGTTATCGTGATCCTGGGGATCCTGGCGGTGACTGCGCTGCCACGCTTTCTCGATGTGACTGACGAAGCGAAAAAGGCCAGCGTGGAAGGGGTCTCTGGCGGTTTTGCTACCGGCGTTTCGCTGGTGCGGGCTCAATGGGAGGCGGAAGGTCGCGCCAAACAGGACAGTCTCAATACCGTGCTCTATGACGGCAGCCGCTTCTATCTGACTACCCCGACTGACAGCCAGATCAGCAACGGCGAGCTGTCGCCCGGCTATCCCATGGATACCGCTGCCAGCGGCAATCCTAATGTGGATCCGGCCAGTCTGACAGCCGAGCGTTGTCTCAATATTTGGGAGGGGCTGCTGCAAAACCCGCCCAAGGCTACGGCCACCTTCAATGAAGTGCGTGGTAGCGGGAATGACCTGAAATACTATGCCACCGTGAGTGGTAGCGGGCTTGATTCGGTCTGCCGCTACTATCTGGTCAATAGTTTGAGTAAGGGCAGTGATGGCAAGTATCAGGATCCGCAAGGCAAGACTGATGCATTTATGAGTTTCAGTTACCGCCCGGCATCCGGTCAGGTGACTACCAACATCAATTGACAGAGGAAAGTGAAATGAAAAAACAGGCGGGTTTTACCCTGATCGAACTGGTTATCGTGATCATCATTCTGGGTATTCTGGCGGTCACCGCTGCACCCAAGTTCCTGAATTTGCAGGATGATGCCAAGAAGTCTGCGGCGCAAGGCGTGCAGGCTGCCGTGAGTAGCTCTGCACAGCTGGTCTATAGCAAATCTGCATTGGAAGGCGAAGAGCGCGTCAGTAGTGCTGCGGTGACTGGCTCTGATGGTACATCGATTGATACTGCTTATGGTTATCCAAAGGCGACTGATGCTGGGATCAAAAACGCAGTGACTATCGATGGTTCTTGGACCGGCAAAGTTTCCAGTGCTCCTGGCAACTATGTGTTTTCTACTAGCAGCTCCAAATGTACCGTTAACTACAAGGAAGCAAGCGATACCTCCGCTGCTGTAACCACGCTTAGTGGATGCTAATTGTCGTGACGAGCGAGGCTTCGGCCTCGCTTTCTCTTTTCCCTGATGAGAAATCCCATGCCTGCAACCAAGGGCTTTACCCTGATTGAACTGGTACTGGTGATCCTGTTACTCGGGATTCTGGCCGCCTTTGCCGTGCCCAAATGGCTGGGCAAAGGCGGCTTTGAAACTCAAACCGTGCGTGACGAGCTGCTGACCCGCTTGCGGCTGGTACAGACCGTCAATATGCATGAGCCCGCCAACCGTTGCACCCAGCTGGTGGTTGCCTCTCCCCGTTTTGCCCACCGTACTTATGCGGCGTGTCCCGCCAGCGATGACCTGGATACCAGTAGTGGCTGGACTCCCCCGTTGGAGACCCGTGGTCGACTGATTACGCCCTCTGCCGGTATGTCTATCTCCCTCAATAACAGCAACAACTTCGTGCTGCGCTTCGATCAGATGGGGCGACCGTTGGGCACTTGCGCTGCCGGTTGTACCTTGCTGGTGAGTGATGGTCGCGAAACCAGTCGAGTCCAGATTGAGTCTGAGGGGTTTGTCCATGAGATCCCTTAAGCGCGGTTTTACCCTGATTGAACTGATCGTCGGCATCGTGCTGCTGGCGGTGGCCTTGACCGGTATTTTGGGGCTGCTGATTAATCAGGCGCCACAGGCGGTGGATCCGGTGCAGCAGGTGCGTGCTGCCCAGCTGGCCCAGCGCCTAGCTGGCGAGATCCTGCAAAAGTCGTTTGATGAAAAGTCGGATCATAACGGTGGCCGCTATCGCTGTGGCGAGCAGGTGGCGGGGGTGACCATCTCTCCTTGTTCCAGCAGCTATGGTCCTGATGGCACCGGCGAGTCAGAGCCCTACACCTATAACGATGTGGATGATTTTGATACCGCGGGCAGTTGGCAGCAGGCCAGCCGGTTTACGCAAACCAGCTGGGTTACGAATAATGATGATGAATATCGCAACTATCAGGTCAGGATTGCAGTAAGTGCCGCAGATTTTAGCGATGGCAGCTTCAAGAGTTGTGTAGCGCCCTGCTCTGTGGGCAAACGCATCGATCTGCAGATCAAGCTGCCAGATGAGAGCGTGCTCGACTTCTCCTTCTATCGGGGGAACTACTGATGGATCGCTCCGCTGTCGGGTGTTGCCTGCCTGTCCGAATGTCCGCACCTGTAACTACTTCCAGCGTCCGATTACGCCGACCGGCTAATCGAACCTACCGCCAACCTCGGGGTAACAGTGGCTTTACCCTGGTCGAGTTGGTGATGGTAATCCTGTTGCTCGGGATAATGGCGACCTTTACCAGCCAGTTTATCGGTATCGGCAGCCAGATTTATGGCGATGCCAGCAGTCGTGAGCAGCTGATGAGCGATGCCCGCTTCGCCATGGAGCGGCTTAACCGCGAACTGCGTGATGCCGTGCCGGGATCGGAGCGGATCGAGACGGCTGGCGGGGCATGGGTCGACTCGGGTGCCTGTCTGCGGTTCTGGCCCATCAGCACCTCCAGCCGCTATCTGGCGCTTAACCGCGCCATGTCGGGGAGCACGACCACCCTTGAGCTGGTGATGGCGACCCCGGCTTCTGCGGCCAACCCACTGGATGTGGATGCTACCGCCGTCAAAAAAGATGATCAGCTGATCGTCTTCCCCGTGCCGGACAAAAATGCCGGTTCGCTCACGGCAGGCTGCGATTATGGCCGCTGCGTGGCCAAGGTTACCGATGTGCTGACTCCCGTCTCCGGGGCGCAAACCATCCGCTATACCAGTGCCGAGAGTCTGGCTGGCCTCTCTCCCGGCAGCCGGGTCTACTTTGCCAACCAGCAGGTACGTTACTGTGTGGAAGGAAACACGCTCACCCGTGCCACTGCGCCCATTGGTGCATCCTTACCTGCACAGGGCGTGTTGATGGCGGACTCTCTTCGTATTGGCACCTTCTATCGGGAAGCCTCGGCGTTTAACGCCGAAGGGGAGTTTGGCATGCGCTTTGTCTTCGAGCGCAAGGGGGAGTCGGTCACCTTCAACCACAAGATAGAGGTGTTCAATGTGCCCTGATCCACATGCGTTCGGTCGGATGCGAGGCAGCGCCTTGATGATCGCCCTGTTTGTGATTGTGGTAATGGCGCTGCTGGCGGCCGCCATGGGGCGTTTTCTGGTCGATAGCGGTGAGAAAAATACGGTGGAGGTGCGCAGCGTGCGGGCTCTGCTGGCTGCCCAGAGCGGGCTGGAAGTGGCGCTCTATCGACTGTTCCCCAACCGTACACTTGCCCAACCGATGCCGCCAGCGGAGTGCCAGGCAACCAGCACACTGAACTTTGCCAGTAATCCCGGGCTGAACAACTGCCTGGCTGTGGTTCGTTGCGCCACGGTGCCGGTGACCTATAACGGATCTGTGACCAATGGCTATCGCCTCGAGAGTATCGGCACCTGTGGCAACTCGGACCTCAACAGTGCCAACCCTGATTTTGCCGTGAGCAGATCCCTGATGGTCGAAGCTTATGATGGAGGAACGCCATGATGCGCAAATTATTTTTGCTCATTATCTTATATGCCATGACACCCCCAGTCTTGGCTGCAATTGATTGTAATAGCGTTTTTCCTGGGCCCATTCAGAGTTATGCCGATGATGGCTCACTATATATGCAAAGTGGTGCTCGTGTAGAAAATTACAATGGCGTTGATGTGTGTTTTAAGCAAGTTAAAGCTTATAACGAAGAGATGAATACCTTGGCTTGCGGTGCTGGGAAGTGCCAGATAACGGGTATTGCGAGTAAGAAACAGGTTAGCCCGACTATTCCTAGTGGAACGGATAGTTCCAGTTATCTAATACCAAGTTGGGGGAAACCATCTCAAGTCGTATTAGGGAAAACACCTGGCTATGGGAAAGCTGTCGGTTCACGTTGGGATACCGGCTCGGTAACTGTGTCTGGTGACATAGGAACCGATGGCCTCGTGGGTTCTTTGAGTGTCTCAGATCTGTACGATACTTATATAATTAAAGGTTTGATAATACAAAACAAGGGTGTTGTAACACTACTGGCTGGCAAAACATATATTATCGAGGGTGATCTCGGTTTGATATCTGGCACAATAAAAATAACAGGTGGTGGTACGACTAGAATATATATAAAAAACAATTTATCGGCTCATAACGAATCAAAGCTGCAAGCTAGTCCTGAAATGGAAGTTTATGTCGGTGGCGATATTAAATTTACGGGGAGTAATACCCTAACAGGTAGCTTTTATGCGGAAAACTACGCAACTCTTGAGAATAACGTGACTCTTTTGGGTCGAGTGAGTGCGAAGCATGTTGAGTTGAAAGGCAACAGTAAAGTTATCTACGATGGCGGTCAGCCAACCCTTGAATGCTTTAGTGATAATTTTAGTGCAACCTCACTCGGGCCTGAGTGGGTAGTTAAAACCAGTAAAGGTACATTTTCCCCTTCTATTAAAAATAGCCGCTTGCGTTTAACTGAAAATAAAAATGATCAAGCCACTTCATTGACCTATCTGAAATTATTTCCTGCGGCTAATAACTTGGTGACGGTAGAGTTCGATCATTCCGCTTATGGTGGTACTGGTGCAGATGGTATTGCCATGGTGTTGTCAGATGCCAAGATAACCCCTCAACCGGGGGCATTTGGTGGGCCGCTGGGGTATGGCCATAAAGGCAGTGCTGCACCCGGATTCGCAGGTGGCTGGTTGGGTGTCGGTATTGATGAATTTGGTAACTTTTCTGCTGAAGGCGGTAGTAATAATCAACCTAGCCGCAAGAATTCAATTGCTATTCGAGGCTCTGGTACTGGTACTACGGGGTATAAATATTTGTATGGTTCACAGACCTTGAACCCGACGATCCACAATGGAAATAATTACCCTACCCCCCCCCATCGCTATCGCTTGACGGTTGATTCCCGTTCGGGGAATAAGACCATGGTTTCGTTGGAGCGAAATGTCGGTGCTGGTTATGCTGCTGTTCCTGGTATACCGACATTTGATGCCACCGACAAGGGATTAGGGCAGTCCCAGATACCCGAAAACTTTTATTTGTCGTTCACAGGTTCCACAGGTGGTTCGAACAATAATCATGACATCGACAATGTAAATATATGTGCTTTGAAAGTGAACCCGGTCGGAGTTCAGGTAGATCATTTCGAGTTTTCCCATTCAGGGCAGGGAATCACGTGTCAGCCAGAAGAAGTTACGATTAAAGCCTGTGCCAATGCAGATTGCTCGCAATTGATGTCAGAAACGGTGACGGCGGCACTTACTCCCCATCCTATTACGAATGGTGGCTGGTTGTCAGGCAGTGGTTTAAATAATGTCAACAATGGCATTGTGACCATTACTAATGGTGTCACCAAAGTGATGTTGAGTAATTATTCGGCCAATTCAATCACTATGGGGGTATCAAGTTCTACTCCGCCACTGCGGCCACCGAGTGATACATTATGTCGGTCCGGTTCATTGGGGCCTGCTAAACAATATTGCACGCTCCCGTTTGCCGATGCTGCACTGCGTTTCAATGTCCCCACCTTCTATGCCGGTACCTCGGGTGTCACCTCGATCCGCGCTATCAAATCAAACGATGCGGGGGCGACCAAGGTATGCGTGCCCTTACTGACTGGTGATCAGACTCTCCAATTTGCCTCGAGCAAGGTCGTTTCTGAAGCCAGTGGTGCCGTGCCGATGGTCAATAGCACCGCGATCGCGCCATCAGGAAACGTTAAGGTCGCGTTTAACAGTGATGGGGTGGGTCAACTGACCGTGCAGTACCCGGATGCCGGCGTGTTGCGACTGGATGCTACTTTCCAGAAGAATGATGTCACCGGCACCCTCAAGCTGGCCGGTAGCGATACGGTTGCTGTGATTCCTAAAGCGATCGCACTCCAGGCACAAGGACAAAGTGGCTGCTCGGGCAGTAACGACAACACATATGCGGCCTGCCCTGTCTATCGCAAAGCGGGCGAGTCCTTTACTCTGCAAGCGCGTGCCCTCAATGAGCAGGATCAGCTAACCCCTGGCTTTGCGACCAGTAATAAGGCGATCTCTTGGACGCTGTTAGCGCCGGCAGCTGGCGGCACCGGAACATTCTCGCCGACAGCGATCACGTTGGCGAGCGGGGTAGCAAACGTGACGGCGAATTGGTCTGAGGTCGGGGTGATCCGGTTAGGCGTCAGCAACTTTGTGCCTTATCCCGCTTATCAGGATGAATTACCTCAACTTGAGGCCGTGTTGCGATGGAGCGTACCCATCGGTCGTTTCGTACCTTGGGATTACAGCTTGAGTAATGGCGTTATCACGCCTGCCTGCAATGCCTTTACATACATGAGTCAGCCCTTTGCCAGCGGCTTTGTCCTCACTGCGCGCAATCTGCAGAAAGGGACGACACAGAATTATCAGGGGGCGTTCGCTAAAGGGGTTGCTGAGATGGTGGCGGCCAATGCTCTGGATGGGGTTGCGCGTGACAAGCGTATTACACTATCTCCCTCGCTCAGCTGGGCAAGTGGTATTGCGAGTGTTAATCAGCAGTCACCTTTCGGGCTGAATACCCGCTTTGATCGTGCTACTAGTCCAGAAGCACCGTTTGCCACGTTGAGCTTTGGTATCAAAGTCGATGATAAGGATGGCGGTACTACGCTGTTGGCGAATCCGAATATGAATACGGCTGTAGCAGGATCCTGCGCTGGGGCTAGTTGTGATGCGGTGCGGCTGGGCACTCAAAAACTGTTGTATGGCCGCCTTTTGGCCGGGACTGAAGCCGGGGTTGCCTCGGCGCCGCTGGCTATTCCGCTGAAGATGCAATATTACGAAGCGGGTAACTGGCAGCCGAACAAGGAAGATAAATGTACCCGGCTCTCTCTCGCCGCTGACGGCATCCGCTTCCTCAATCCGGGCCACTCGTTTGATGCAGCCACTCGCGATCTGAATCTGGGGGCGGGCCGCAAGATCAAGCTGGGGTTGGGCAGCTCGGCACCGGGTGGCGATGCTGCACAGGCAAAAGATGGCGAGATCCTGTTCCACTTTGCCAAGCCGGATATCTCGGTGCGCATTCCCTACAAGGTCGATTTGGCAAAACAGCCATTATCGCCGCTCTGGTTGTCTGACCCGGCCAGTGCCAATGATGGCAACCTGCAAGGTGAGGCCATTTTCGGCTCCAGCCGAGGTAATGACAGAATTATTTATCGGCGCGAAGTATTGCAGTAAATGATGTGTAAGGGGGGATGGCGCAACGGCATCCCCCTAAATCCTTGTTTATTAGCGTTTGCAAGCGTGTGCGAGTGAGTGATGACTCGCATTTTTGTCGCGCCTGATTGATTGGCGACAGTTTGAGCGCTTGCCCATTGGGGTGGGCATTGGTAAAGTTAGCCGGTTTTCTGCACCTCCAAATTCTTAGGATTTCCCGTAGCCATGTTCAAAAAGCTCAGAGGCGTCTTTTCCAACGATCTGTCGATCGATTTGGGAACTGCCAACACCCTGATCTATGTAAAAGATCAAGGGATCGTCCTTAACGAACCCTCAGTTGTCGCCATTCGCCAAGAGCGCGGGAACGCCAAATCGGTCGCTGCTGTCGGTCATGCCGCCAAGCAGATGCTGGGCCGTACCCCGGGCAACATCTCCGCGATCCGCCCGATGAAAGACGGCGTGATCGCCGATTTCTACGTGACCGAGAAGATGCTGCAGCACTTCATCAAGCAGGTTCACGACAACAACTATTTCCGCCCCAGCCCGCGTGTGCTGGTGTGTGTGCCGTGCGGCTCCACCCAGGTTGAGCGTCGCGCCATCAAGGAGTCCGCACTGGGCGCCGGTGCCCGTGAGGTCTACCTGATCGACGAGCCTATGGCTGCTGCCATCGGTGCCGGCCTGCCGGTCTCCGAAGCGACCGGTTCCATGGTGGTGGATATCGGTGGTGGTACCACTGAAGTAGCCATCATCTCCCTGAACGGTGTGGTCTACTCCCAGTCCGTCCGTATCGGTGGCGACAAGTTTGACGAAGCGATCATCAGCTACGTCCGTCGCAACTACGGCAGCCTGATCGGTGAAGCGACTGCCGAGCGCATCAAGCACGAGATCGGCTCCGCCTATCCGGGCGAAGAGGTGCGCGAGATTGAAGTGCGTGGCCGTAACCTGGCTGAAGGTGTACCGCGCAGCTTTACCCTCAACTCCAACGAGATCTTGGAAGCGCTGCAAGAGCCGCTGTCCGGTATCGTTGCGGCTGTCATGGTGGCGCTGGAGCAGTCTCCGCCGGAACTGGCTTCCGACATCTCCGAGCGCGGCATGGTGTTGACCGGTGGCGGCGCACTGCTGAAAGACATCGACCGTCTGCTGATGGAAGAGACCGGCATTCCTGTCGTCGTGGCCGAAGATCCCCTCACCTGTGTGGCCCGTGGCGGCGGCAAGGCGCTGGAGCTGATCGATATGCACGGTGGCGATCTGTTCCACTACGAATAAGACCCAAAGCCGGCCAGCGTGCCGGCTCTTTTTTGACGACCCATGAAACCCATTTTTGGTAGAGGCCCTTCGCTTCAGTTACGGTTGTTTCTCGCCGTCATCATCTCCATCGCTGCCATCGTCGCGGATTCCCGCTTCGGTGTGTTTACCCATGTCCGCGTCTACCTCAGTTCGTTAGTCAGTCCCCTGCAATACATGGCCAATGCGCCCGGTACCCTGCTCGACACCATGTCGACCCAGGTGCAGACCCGTGCCGATCTTATCGAGCAGACCAAGCAGCAGGAGCAACAGCTGTTTACCCTGCGCTCTCGCCTGCTCAAGATGGATCATCTGGAGCACGAGAACCAGCGTCTGCGCGAGCTGCTGGGCTCGCCGGTGCATAAGGAGTCCCGCAAGATGGTGGCCGAGCTGCTGTCGGTGGATTCCGACCCCTTCAGCCATCAGGTGCTGATCAACAAGGGGGCGCTGGATGGCGTCTATAACGGTCAGGCGGTGATCAATGATCAGGGGGTGATTGGTCAGGTGCTCCACGTGGGCTCCACCACCAGTCGCGTGCTGCTGATCACCGACTCCAGCCACGGCATTCCGGTGCGGGTGCTGCGCAACGACTTGCGTGCTATTGCCTCCGGCAGTGGCGAGCTCGACAAGCTTGAGCTGCGCAACCTGCCGCGCAACACCGATATTCAGGTGGGGGATCTGCTGGTCACCTCGGGTCTGGGTGGCCGCTTCCCGGAAGGTTATCCGGTGGCGACCGTGACTCGCTCCGAGTATGTGGAGGGCAAGCCCTTCGCCCAGGTCGAGGCCAAGCCGCTGGTGGAGCTGGATCGACTGCGCTACCTGCTGCTGCTGTGGACCGACAAGAAGC
This sequence comes from Aeromonas sp. QDB23, assembly GCF_027707745.1. Lineage (NCBI taxonomy): Bacteria > Pseudomonadati > Pseudomonadota > Gammaproteobacteria > Aeromonadales > Aeromonadaceae > Aeromonas > Aeromonas sp. QDB23. The sequence goes on along the minus strand of NZ_JAPCJA010000009.1, from coordinate 36,805 downwards.
CTGAAGTACATGATGAGGATGGCGAACAGGCAGCGCCCGCTGCGTCCGCCGCAGGAGCCACTCGCTGATGCTGCAACCCGCCAGCGGCAGGATCTGGATCTGGATCTCGATCCTGCTGGCCTTGAGCCTGTCGATCCTGCCGCTTCCTTTCGAATTTGACCCCTTCCGTCCGGACTGGCTGGCCATGGTGCTGATCTACTGGGCACTGGCCTTGCCGCACCGGACCAACGTCGGCACCGCCTGGGTGGCGGGTCTGCTGCTGGATGTGCTGCTCGGCAGTACCCTCGGCGTGCGGGCGATGGCGATGGCCATCACCACCTATCTGGCAGCCTTCCAGTTCCAGAAGATCCGCAACTTCTCACTCTGGCAGCAGGCTCTGATCATCGGTGGTCTCTCGCTGGTGGGCAAGATGACGGTATTCTGGGCCGAGCACCTGTTCAGCCAGGCCAGCCTCAACTTCGCCTATTTTTGGTCGACGTTGACGACGATGTTAATATGGCCCTGGGTGTTTCTGGTGCTGCGCAAGGTGCGGCGCCGCTTCAACATTAGGTAAATATGAGCAAAAACAACGAACCACAACTCTATCTCGCCTCGGCTTCTCCCCGTCGCCGTGAACTGCTGACCCAGCTTGGCTACCGCTTCGAGGTGCTGAAACTGGATGTGCCCGAGCAGCGGGAAGAGGGTGAAAAGGCGCAGGATTACGTCTGCCGCCTCGCCCGTGACAAGGCGATGGCTGGCGTGGCGTGTGCGCCGACGGCGTTGCCGGTGCTGGGTGCCGACACCATAGTGGTGCTGGGCGACCGGGTACTGGAGAAACCGTCCGATCTGCTGGATGCCAAAGATATGCTGGAGGCGCTCTCCGGCAAGGTGCATCAGGTGATGACGGCGGTGGCACTGGCCAGCAAGGATCGTTGTGACGTGCGTCTGGTCACCACCAACGTGGCGTTTCGCAAGCTGGATGAGGCCGAAATCGAGGCCTACTGGCGGACCGGTGAGCCCTGTGACAAGGCCGGGGCTTACGGCATTCAGGGCATTGCCGGCAAGTTTGTCAGCCGCATCGAGGGGAGCTATAGCGCCGTGGTCGGCCTGCCCCTGCTGGAGACAGACCTGCTGATCAAGCATCATCTGGAACAGCTCAAATAATTTCCCGTCAGCTGTGCTCTGCTGCGTTTCTCCCTTGCGCGCGTTGTACCGGATTGGCTCTATAGAATTCAAAACTGGAACAGGCAAGGTTACTTATGTCGGTAGAACTGCTGGTTAACGTTACCCCCTCCGAAACCCGGGTCGCTCTGGTCGAAAACGGTCTGCTGCAGGAAGTGCATGTCGAGCGTCAGGCCAAGCGCGGCATCGTGGGCAATATCTACAAAGGCAAGATCAGTCGGGTGCTGCCCGGTATGCAGGCGGCGTTCGTCGATATCGGCATGGACAAGGCGGCCTTCCTGCACGCCTCCGATATCGTGCCGCACACCGAGTGTGTGGCGGTGAAGGAGAAGGAGCAGTTCCAGGTCGGCAACATCGCCGAGCTGGTGCGGCAGGGGCAGGACATCATGGTGCAGGTGGTGAAAGATCCGCTGGGTACCAAGGGTGCCCGTCTCACCACCGACATTACTCTGCCCTCTCGCTATCTGGTGTTTATGCCGGGCAGCGCCCACGTCGGTGTCTCCCAGCGTATCGAGTCCGAAGCGGAGCGGGAGCGTCTCAAGCGCACCGTGGCCGGTTATGTGGACGAGCTGGGTGGCTACATCATCCGCACCGCCGCCGAAGGGGTGGGGGAGCTGGAGCTGGAGCAGGATGCCGCCTTCCTGAAACGCCTGTGGCGCAAGATCCTCGAGCGCAAGCAGAAGTACCCGCCCTGCAAGATCCTCTACGAGGATCCCAGCCTTGCCTTCCGGGTGGTGCGCGATTTCGTCGGCGCCGAGCTCGACAAGATCCGCGTTGACTCGCGCCAGAGCTTCGATCAGCTCAAGCGTTTCACCGGTGAGTATGTGCCGGAGCTGGCCAACAAGCTGGAGTACTACCCTGGCGAGTCGCCGATCTTCGATCTCTACGACGTGGAGAACGAGATCCAGCGCGCGCTGGAGCGCAAGGTGGAGCTGAAATCCGGCGGCTACCTCATCATCGACCAGACCGAAGCCATGACCACGGTGGATATCAACACCGGCGCCTTCGTCGGCCATCGCAATCTGGAAGAGACCATCTTCAACACCAACGTCGAGGCGACGGCGGCCATCGCCCGCCATCTGCGCCTGCGCAACCTCGGCGGCATCATCATCATCGACTTCATCGACATGCAGTCGGAAGATCACCGTCGTCGGGTGCTGCACAGCCTGGAGCAGGCGCTCTCCAAGGACCGCGCCAAGACCAACGTCAACGGTTTCTCCCAGCTCGGTCTGGTGGAGATGACCCGCAAGCGCACCCGCGAGAGTCTGGAGCATGTGCTCTGCTCCGAGTGCCCCGAGTGCAAGGGGCGCGGTCGGGTCAAGACGGTAGAGTCGGTCTGCTTCGAGATCCTGCGGGAGATCATCCGGGTCAATCGCGCCTATGATGCGGATCAGTTTACCGTTTACGCAGCTCCGGCCGTGGCCGATTACCTCCATGGCGAGGAGTCCCACAGTCTGGCGGAGCTGGAAGTGTTTATCGGCAAGCAGGTGCGGGTGGTGAGCGAACCCCTCTGTGGTCAGGAGCAATTCGACGTGGTGATGATGTAATTGGTCTATCGCTGGCTGAGTCGGGGCTGGTTGGCCCTGGGGGTCCTGTTCGTACTGATGGCCATGCTGGTCACGCTGGTACGGGTTGGGGGCCCTTTGCTGAATCAATACCGGGAGAGCCTGATCCACACTCTGCTGGGTGATTCACAACTCAAGGTCAGCGTGGAGCAAGTGGGGCTGGACTGGACACAATCCGGCCCTGCCCTCGAATTGCAGCAACTCGCCATCGCCCCGGATTCGGGGCGTTTTACCGTACAGCTCGGCAAAGCTTGGGTGCATCTTGACTTCTGGCGCACCCTCAACGAGCTCAAGCCGGTGTTTGGCGAGCTGACCCTCAGCGATGGCGACATCACCCTCGATTTCAGCCAGCCCGCCAACAGCCGCGAGCCACAAGGGGACCCCCAACAGGGGGCCTTGCTGCGCTTTCTGCTGACCCAGCTCTCCACCTTCGATGTGCACAACACCCGCCTCAGCGTCACCACCTCCCTCGGCGATCTGCGGGCGCTCGACATTGCCCAACTGCGCTGGCAGAACCGCGGCAAGCGCCATCAGGGGGTCGGCAAGGCTTACCTCATCAACGGGGTGGGCGAGAGCACCATCGATCTGATTCTGGATATCGATGCCCCGACGGCGCGCCTCGACCGCCTCAAGGGGCAGCTCTATCTGGGTGCCCGCCAGCTCGATATCAGTCCCATTCTCGCCAAGATCCATGCCGGTGAGCCCAGCGTCGCCGGTCAGCTCGACTTCCAGCTCTGGAGCGAGTTTGACAGCGGCAAGCTGGGCAACACCCTGCTGGCCTTTGGCAACAACTACCTGATCTGGAAGGATCCCAAGGATCAGCGGCTCCATCGTCTCGGTCTCGATGGCGGCAAGGTTCAGCTACGCCGCGATGGTCAGGACTGGCAACTGGCCAGCCACGATGTGATCTTCAAGCTGGACGAAAAACCCTGGCTGCACAGCCGGTTGCAGCTGGAGCGGATCGGCGAGCGGGTGCAGGGCTATGTGCCGCAGATCGATCTCGATCAGCTTGCCCAGCTGAGCCAGCTGGTCTCGGCGATGTATCCCGCCCAGAGCGAGTTGCTCAAGCGGACCAGACCCAAGGGCAAGCTGACAGACTTGACCCTGCTGGCGGATGCCGGGTGGCAGGATATCTCCTTCAGCGGTGAGATCGCCAATGTGAGCCTCAATGCCTGGCACGACGTGCCCGGTTGGCGGGATCTCAACGGCGAGTTCTGGCTCACCCCCAAGGGGGGCAGTGCCAGATTGGCGCTGGCGAACGACAAGGTCGATCCTGCCCGTCACTTCAAGGTGCCGATCCCGGTCGATCGCTTCTCGGCCCGCCTCGACTGGTGGCGCGAGGCTCAGGGCTGGGTGCTCTACGGGCAGGATATCGCGCTGGATAACCCGGACCTGACCCTTGCCAGCCGCTTCCGTCTCGATCTGTTCGAGCACCCCTTCCTGGCCCTGACCGGCCGCATCGATGTGAAGAACGCGGGCCATGCCGATCGCTACTTCCCGCTGCAGGTGATGGACAAGGGGCTGGTGGATTACCTGAGCGGCGCCATCAAGGGGGGCAAGGCCAAGGGGGCCGACCTGCTCTGGTATGGCGAGTTTCGGGATTTCCCCTACGACAATGGCAAAGGGGTCTTCCAGGTGGCGGTGCCGCTGGAGCAGGCCACCTACGAATTCTTCCCCGGTTGGCAACCGCTCACCGACCTGCAGATCGATCTCTTGTTCCAGAATGCCGGCCTCGATATGCGCAGCCGCTCCACCCGGCTTGGCAAGGCGAGCTCCGACTCGGTGCATGCCTGGATCCCGGATCTCTCCCCCGGCGCCCACCTCTATGTGGATGCCAAGGTGCAGGGCGAGGGCAAGGCCATCAGCGACTACCTGCAGGACTCCCCGCTGGGCAGTTCGGTGGGACAGGCGCTGCGAGAGATCGAGATCCGCGGCCCGATGGCCGGTTCGGTCAAGCTCGATATCCCTCTCGATGGCGAGAGCGAGGTGAAGGCGAGCGGTGATGCTACCTTCAGCAACAACAAGGTGCGGGTCGCCAGTCTGGATCTGCCGCTGGAGAAGGTGCAGGGACGCCTCGAATATGACAACGAACAGACCCGCTTCAGCAATCTCAAGGCGAGTCTGTGGAACCAGCCGCTGACCCTCGACTATCAGGGGCGCCAGCATCCGGATCACTATCAGGTCGACCTCGATTTCAAGGGGCAGTGGGATAGCCGCCGTCAGCCTGCGGCCATCGCCTCGTACGGTATCCTCAACGGCCGCAGCAACTGGGGCGGCAAGCTGGGGCTGACCCTGCCCGACAGCAAACCGTTCAGCTTCCAGCTGGCACTCGACTCCAACCTGCAGGGGATGGGGCTGGATCTGCCGCTGCCGCTGGCCAAGAGCAGTGCCAGCCGGCTGCCGCTCAAGGTGATCGCCCGTGGCCGGGATGGCAGCGCCGATATTCGCGCCGTACTGGGTGCGGATGTGGATATGCAGACCCGACTGGTCTACGGCGAAGGGGTGCCTTATCTCAGCCGGGTGCGGGTCGATGTGGGTCAACCGGGTGCCCGGGTGCTGCGCGATGCCCCCATGCTGCTCGCCATCAACCAGCAGGAGGCCGACGTCGGCGGCTGGCTGGCGCGGCTCAAGCAGTGGTTGCCAGCGCAGAACCAGACTGGCAATGCGGTGGTCGGCCCCGCCTTCCTGCCACAAGAGTGGTGGGTGGATGGCCAGCTGGCCCGCGCCTATATCGGCAGTGCCACCCTCAAGGCGGCGCGCTTCACCGTGGGGCCGACCAGTCAGGCGACCGAGGTGATGATCGACAGCCCCGACGTGATGGGGGTGATCCGGCTGCCCGCAGTGGCCAATCGCCCGGTGGATGCCAAGTTTGCCCGTATCTACTGGTCCGGCAAGAGTTCGGATCTCAGCCCGGATCCCGATGCGCAGCAAGATAACGCCATCATGGCCTCCATTCCCTGGCTGACATTCAGCTGTGTCGACTGCCGCTTTGGCGAGCTGCCGCTCGGCGAAGTGAAAGGGGAGCTGGTGCCCGGCGCCAACAAGGTGACCCTCAAGGGGCTGGATGTGCGGCTGGCCGGCAGCCAGCTCACTGGCAGCATGGACTGGCTGGCCGATGGCAACCGGATGCAGACCCGCGCCCGTGGCAAGCTGACCAGCAGCAACAGCGAGTTGCTGCTCAAGCGGCTCGGTTACACCTCGCCCATCGGCGATGCCCCCGGCTCGCTCGCCTTTGATCTGAACTGGCAGGATGTGCCCTATCGCCCGAGTCTGCCGACCCTGGGGGGAAGTGCCAACTATCAGCTGGAGGGCGGCACCCTGCGGGAGGTCAACGACAAGGGGGCGCGACTGCTCTCCCTGCTCAGCCTCGACTCCCTGCTGCGCAAGCTGCGCCTCGATTTTCGCGATGTGTTCGACAAGGGCTTCTACTTCGAATCCATGTCTGCCTCTGCCACCATCAAGCAGGGTCAGCTCAAAAATGACGACTTCTATATGAAAGGGGCGGCTGGCAACCTGCGCGGTGAAGGAATCGCCGATCTGGTGCGCTGGCGGCTCGACTTCGATCTGAGCTTCTCCCCGAACCTGGGTGGCACCCTGCCGGTGGTGGCGGCCTTCTCCATCACGCCGGTGACCGGGCTCTATGTGCTGGCCCTCTCCAAATTGCTGGAGCCGGTGGTGGATGTGGTGACCCGCATCGATTTCCGGGTCTCCGGCCCGCTCGATGATCCCAAGCTGATCGAGGCGGGACGTAATCGGGCTCGGATCAAGCTCAACCAGCAGCAGAAACAGGCGGTCGATGCGGTGGTGCCCACCCTGCCAGCGGCCACCCCTTTCCTGCTCAATCCACAACCAGGCATTCCGCGTCAGCCTTGATGCTGGCGCCAACCCTTGCTTCGACCTGCTCACGCTCAAGGAGAGAGCCATGATCCGACATATTCTGCTGATCACCTTCAAGCCCGACGCACTCCCCGCCGATATTGCCGCCGTCAGGGCCGCCTTCCTCGCCATACCGGCCAAGGTCAGCGGCGTGACCGCGGTGGAGTGGGGGGAGAATGACAGCCCCGAGGGGAGGGATGACGGCTTCACCCACAGCGTGCTGATGACCTTCGCCGACGAAGCGGCCCGCCAGCGCTATCTGCCCCATCCGGAGCACGATGTCCTCAAGGCCATCTTCCGTCCGGTGCTGGCACGTATCATAGTGCTGGATTACACCCTGCAGGCAGGGGATGCTGTCACCGTCTGATGGTCCAATCTACAAGGCAAGCGACAAGGAGAGCGTCATGTGGTTAGCCGCAATACAGCTGGTATCTGGCCGTCACTGGCAGGATAACCGGGAGCAGATTGCCGCCGAGCTGGCGGCCTTGCCAACCGAGCGGCCGCTGCTGGTGCTGCTGCCGGAGAACTTTGCCCTGTTTGGCGAGCGGCAGGGCTATCTGGATGGCGCCGAGGCGATGGGCCCCGATCTGAGCGGCGCCGCGCCGATCCAGCAACAGCTGGCCGAGTGGGCCCGCGACTTTGGCATCTGGCTGGTGGCCGGAGCCATGCCGACCACCATCGCCGGTTCCGACCATATCCACACCAGCTCGCTGGTGTTTGACCCAAGCGGTGAGCTCAGGGGCCACTACCACAAGATCCACCTGTTCGATGTGGATGTGGCGGACAATCATGGCCGTTATCGGGAGTCGGAGACCTTCAGTGCGGGGGAGGCTCCTATGCTGGTGGATTCCCCCTTTGGTCCCCTTGGCCTCTCGATCTGTTATGATCTGCGCTTTCCCGAGCTCTACCGCCAGCTGGCCCGTGCCGGTGCCCGTGTGCTGCTGGTGCCTGCTGCCTTTACCGCCGTGACCGGCGAGGCGCACTGGGAGCCGCTGCTGCGGGCTCGCGCCATCGAAAACCAGTGCTACGTAGTTGCTGCCAATCAGGGCGGAACTCACGAGACGGGGCGCCAGACCTGGGGCCACAGCATGGTGATCGATCCCTGGGGTCGGGTGCTGGCCAGCAAGGAGTCCGGGCGTGGCACCGTGTTGGCGCAGATGGAGCCCGGATTTATCGACGAATTGCATCGCACCATGCCAGTGCTGACCCATGCCCGTTTGTTGTGATGGCGTGGCTTGTTGCCACCCCGTCGGCAAGACGATTTAAAACATCTCGTTACGAGAGTGGAGAAGAAGATTGAGTCTATTGAGCCAGGTTAGTGCCTCCCTGTTGGCCCCCAACGACCTCGACGAAGGGCGCCTGCAGCAGCTGCTCGGCAGCCTGATGAGCCATCAGGTTGAGTTCGGCGATCTCTATTTCCAGCGCAGCTGGCACGAGTCCTGGATGTTGGAAGATGGCATCGTCAAGGATGGCAGCTACAACATCGATCAGGGGGTCGGGGTGCGCGCCGTCAGCGGCGAGAAGACCGGCTTCGCCTACTCTGACGAGCTGAGCCTGCTGGCGCTGCAACAGTCGGTGACTGCTGCTCGCGGCATCGCCGCTGCCGGTGCTCACGGCAAGGTGAAGGCGTGGGCGCGCACCGAAGCGAACCTGCTCTATCCGGCCATGGATCCGCTGCAGACCCTCGACAAGCAGCAGAAGATCGCCCTGCTGGAGCAGATGGACAAGTTTGCCAGAAGTCTGGATCCCGCCATCAATCAGGTGATGGCCTCCATCAGCGGTGTCTACGAAGAGGTACTGGTGGCCGCTACCGATGGCACCCTGGCTGCCGATATTCGCCCGCTGGTGCGGCTGTCAGTGACCGTCATTGCCGAGAAGGGCGATCGTCGCGAGCGCGGCAGTGCCGGTGGTGGTGGCCGTTTTGGTTACGACTGGTTCCTCGAACTGGACGGGCTGGAGAGCCGCGCCTTTGGCTATGTGCGCGAAGCGGTGCGTCAGGCGCTGGTCAACCTCGACGCCATCGATGCGCCGGCCGGCACCATGCCGGTGGTGCTCGGCGCCGGCTGGCCCGGCGTGCTGCTGCACGAGGCGGTGGGTCATGGTCTGGAGGGGGATTTCAACCGCAAGGGCTCTTCCGCGTTTGCCGGTCGCATCGGCGAACAGGTGGCCTCCAAACACTGCACCATCGTCGATGACGGCACCCTGCCGGGTCGGCGTGGCTCCGTCAGCATAGATGACGAGGGGACGCCGGGTGGCTACAACGTGCTGATCGAGAACGGCATTCTCAAGGGTTACCTGCAGGACAAGCAGAATGCCCGTCTGATGGGTGTGCCGCTCACCGGCAACGGTCGCCGCGAATCCTACGCCGCCATGCCGATGCCCCGCATGACCAACACCTACATGCTGGCGGGTCAGTACGATCCGGCCGAGATCATCGCCTCGGTGAAGAAGGGCATCTATGCCCCCAACTTCGGCGGCGGTCAGGTGGACATCACTTCCGGCAAGTTTGTCTTCTCCGCCTCCGAGGCCTACCTCATCGAGGATGGCAAGATCACCGCCCCCATCAAGGGCGCGACCCTGATCGGCAACGGCCCCGAGGCGATGAGCCAGGTCTCCATGGTGGGTAGCGATCTTGCGCTGGATCGCGGCGTCGGTATCTGCGGAAAAGAGGGGCAGAGCGTGCCGGTTGGTGTCGGCCAGCCCACCCTTAAACTGGATCAACTCACCGTGGGTGGCACCCAGTAAGTCTTGCGGCAAACTGGTCACAGTGAAATCAAACCCCGGCTTTTGCCGGGGTTTTGCTTTTCAGGGGTCGCAGATAACAAAAAGCCCCGGTCGGTGGGCCGGGGCTGGCGAATTATTCGGTATCAGTTGACCGAGATGGCGCGGGCGTCGATGAAGTAACGGGCCTTGCCCTGTTTATCGATCTGGATCTTGGCGATCAGCCTCTCTTGCTGCTTGTGTTCCCACAGCTGCTCTACTTTGGCAAGGGCTGGATTGACAATGCCGAGCACATTCAAATACTCGTGAAACAGGCTATGACTACCAATTTCGGTCAGCATCTTGGTCATCTGGACACTCTTCTGGAACAAGGGGGGCGGATACAAGATAGCCATGTCGAGCTGAATGATTGCTGTACAAAAAACAAACAACAAATGGCTTGTCGTCATAGCAGAGATGAGGCCGGTCATTGAGTACGGGATTGCGGACAACAAAAAGCCCCGGTCGGCGGACCGGGGCTGGCGGATTATTCGGTATCAGTTGACGGATATGGCGCGGGCGTCGATGAAGTAGCGGGCGTTACCCTGTTTGTCGATCTGGATCTTGGCGACCAGCTGCTCTTGCGCTTTATATTCCCAGCGCTGTTCGATCTTGGCGAGGGATGGGCTCGCAATCCCAACCACATTCAGGTACTCGTGAAACAGGCTATGGCTCCCTATTTCGGTCAGCATCTTGTCCATCTGCATACTCTCCTGAAATTGAGTGGGTATTCATCAACAAACCTATCAGCATCCGTCTGAACAAAGTCTGTATGAAAAACAAACTAACTCATTTGTGTGTCAATAACATGATCAGGAACAAGATCAGTGCAGATCGTCAGGGACTTTTTGATACCGTTTTCAATCAGAGCTGGTGGGCTTTTGCGGCAAGTGATCAAAAGTGCCGGAAACCTGCGGTAGCGCCGGTGTGCTCTGTACGGCGCCCCCACCGTGGAATACCGGATCCTGTGCTACTTCCTTGATGCCATTGATGCAAAATTGCATACCCATGCAAACCAGCAGGAAGCCCATGATGCGGGTCATGGCGTCGATGCCGGTGTCGCCGAGGATCTTGCAGACCGGATCCGCCAGCTTCAATACTCCCCAGCTGATCAGGCTCATCAGGGCAAAAGCCGTCACCATGCCGCCGTAGATGGTGAGCCGATTGTACTCGCCGGGCAGCTCGGCGATCTGGGCGGCACCGCTGATCACCAGTGCCATGGTGCCCGGCCCGCACATGCTGGGCATGGTGAGCGGCACGAACGCGATGCTCTGGTTGATGTCTACCCCGCTTGCCTGACTGGGGGCGGGAAACAACATGCGAAAACCGATAAAGCCGATGATGAGGCCACCGGCCAGTCGCAAGCCCGGAATGGAGATCCCGAACAGATCCAGAACCGAGGATCCGATAAAGAAGGTGATGCAGAGGGTGCAGAACAGATAGATGGCGGCCAGGTTGACCTGGCGGCGCACGTGTTCGCGCGACATCCCCTTGCTCAGCCCCAGCAGCAGGGTGGCCGTGGTGGGCGGGTTGACCATGGGCAGCAGCGCCAGCAAGGCGATAAAGACGACCTGAAAGAACATATTGGGCCTCTGATAGCAGGAGTGAATAGGAACGCCATGAGGCAGGCTGTCACCTGACTCAAGAGGGAGGCTATCTTATGCTGGCCAAACTGAACACAAGCAGTACAAAAAAGCCCCGAATCAGATTCGGGGCTCGGGGTCAGGCGGGTTGGGGTTGCTGCTGCCGGATGGCGCGCTGCTGGAACCAGAGCCAGAGGCCGATGGCAAAGCCAAGCACCGCCAGACTCACCACATAGTGGGAGGGGGCCAGCATGTCGCTCTTCATCCAGAGGGTCACTGCCATCGGGGTGAGGCCGCCGAAGATGGCGTAGGCAACGTTGTAGGAGAACGACAGACCGGAGAAGCGCACCACCGGCGGAAACGCATTGACCATCACGTAAGGCACGGCGCCGACAATCCCGACCGCAAAGCCCGCCAGCATGTAGAGCGGCACCAGCTGGCTCGTACCGGTCGCCAGACCGTGATAGAAGGCGTAACTGGAACCTGCCAGCAGCAGGGAGCCAAACATGAAGGTGATACCGCTGCCCAGCAGGTCGATCAGTCGGCCATAGACGATGCAGCCGAGGGTCAGTGCCACGATGGCCAGCGAGTTGGCGGTCAGGGCGTCAGCCGGGCTGATGCCATAGACCTTCTGCAGATAGGTGGGGGTCATCAGGATCACCACCACTATCCCGGCGGAGAGCAGCCAGGTGAGCAGCATGGAGACCACCACGCTGCTCTTGTGGCTGCGCAGTACCGTCTTGAGGGGCAACTCGTCGGCCAGCGCCTTGTTGGCCTGCATTTCGGCGAAGACCGGGGTCTCGTGCAGCCAGCGGCGCAAGTACATGGCGACGATGCCGAAGATACCGCCGAGCAGGAAGGGTACCCGCCAGCCCCACTCGCTCACTTCGGCCGGGGTCAGGCTCTTGTTGACCGCAGTGGCGATCAGGGAGCCGAGTAGGATGCCGGCCGTCAATCCCGCCGTGAGCGTGCCGCAGGCGACACCGACCCGACGGGCAGGAACATGCTCGGCGACAAACACCCAGGCGCCCGGCACTTCACCACCGATGGCGGCGCCTTGCAGGATACGCAGTCCCAGCAGGGCAATGGGGGCGCCGATGCCGAGCACCGCATAGGTGGGCAGCAGACCGATCAGCAGGGTCGGCAGCGCCATCATGAGGATGCTGAGGGTGAACATCCGCTTGCGGCCGATGAGATCGCCGAAGTGAGCCATGATGATGCCGCCGAGCGGGCGGGCCAGATAACCGGCGGCGAAGATGCCGAAGGTCTGGAACTGGCGCAGCCACTCGGGAATATCGGCCGGGAAGAACAGTTCGCCGATGACGACGGCGAAGAAGACGAAGATGATGAAGTCGTAAAACTCCAGCGCACCGCCGAGGGCAGCCAGACTCAGGGTCTTGTAATCCTGTCGATTGAGGGGGCGGGCGTGATCGTGTTGTTGTGCGGTTGTGGTCATATCCGTATGTTTCCCATCGGTTTTTTTAGTTATTGTCGCCCCGGTAAAGGGGGCATATGCAGGTGATCGAGAGTATGCTGCCTGCCTCTTGTGTGTAAATCGCGCAATTCGCAACACTGTCTTGCATCTTTTTGGGGCAACCTTTTTGGGAAACCAGAGCGCCCCGCTGGCGGAGGAATGATGGAAAAGAAACGGGTACTGCTCTCCTGGAGCAGCGGCAAGGATTGCGCATGGGCACTGCATCAGTTGCGGCAAGATCCCGCCATCGAGGTGGTGGGGCTGTTTACCACTCTCAATCAGGCATTCGAGCGGGTGGCGATGCACGGGGTGCGCAAGCAGTTGTTGACCGAGCAGGCCGCCTGCGTCGGGCTGCCCCTCATCACCATCGATCTGCCCTGGCCCTGCAGCAACGAGGATTACGCCCGCATCATGACCGGCTTTATCGCCGATGTGGTGACACAGGGGATCCGCCATATGGCCTTTGGCGACTTGTTCCTCGAGGATGTGCGCGCCTACCGTGAAAAGCAGCTGGCAGGCACCGGCATCGAACCACTGTTCCCGCTGTGGGGCAGCAATACCCGTGAACTGGCGCCGCAGATGGTGGCCGCTGGGTTGAAGGCGCGGATCAGTGCTCTCGACCCGAACAAGCTGGATGCCAGCCTGGGGGGCCACGATTTTGACGAGGCACTGCTGGCGGCGCTGCCGGAGGGGGTCGATCCGTGCGGCGAGAACGGCGAGTTTCACACCCTGGCCTATGATGGCCCCATGTTCTCCCGCCCGCTTGGCATTCGGGTCGGCGAGACAGTGCTGCGCGACGGCTTTGTCTTTACCGATCTGCTGCCAATCGAAGATTAATTATCGGGCGTCAAATGCTCCCTTTTTGCAGGAGCATTCACAGATTTGAGAGGCGGGATGGGGGCACTATTGGCCCCCTCTTTTGATTCAAGATGACAACCTGCCTTATGAAACACGTCTCTCGTCCGGCGCTGCTTGCCTCCTTGCTGGCTGCCGCCCTCGCTCTGCCTGCTGTCGCGGGTCAAGCCGCTACCGTTCAGCCGATCCCTGCCGGTGTCACCACCGTCACTCTGGCCCAGCAGGCACCGATCCACTGGGTCTCGGTGGAGCAGATAGCCAAGAGTCTGGATGGCCTGCCCCCGATGGCGGTCGGGTTTGATATCGACGATACCCTGCTCTTCTCCAGCCCGGGTTTTTATCGCGGCAAACAGGAGTTCTCGCCCAACGACGAGAGCTATCTGAAAAACCCCGCCTTCTGGGAGAAGATGAACAATGGTTGGGATGCGTTCAGCATGCCGAAAGAGGTGGGCAAGGCGCTCATCGCCATGCATCTCAAGCGCGGTGACCACATCTATTTCGTCACCGGTCGCTCGGCCACCAAGACCGAAACCGTGAGCCAGACTCTGCAGCAGACCATGAATATTCCGGCCGACCAGCTCAATCCGGTGATCTTCGCGGGTGATAAGCCGGGCCAGAATACCAAGGTGCAGTGGCTCAAGGATAAGCAGATGAAGCTCTTCTACGGCGATGCCGACGGGGATATCAAGGCGGCGCAGGAGGTTGGTATTCGCGGCATTCGTCTGCTGCGGGCTGCCAACTCCAGCTACCGGCCACTGCCGTTGGCAGGGGCGCTGGGGGAAGAGGTGATCATCAACTCCCAGTTCTGATCCACAGCGGATCCATGCAATAAGGGCGGGGCCATCGGCACCCGCCCTTTTTGCATCCGTCATCCAGCTCGGATCAGTCGTCAGCCCACGGCATCTCGGGCAGGCTGTCGAGGAACTCGCCGTAACGGGTCAGATTGAAGGGGCCCTGATCCGCTTCCATTGCCATCAGCTCGGCCCCGAGGGCGCAGGCGATATATTGCAGTGCCTCTTCCCGTGGGGTGCCCTTCATTACCAGCCGCATCAGGGTCGCTTTCACATGGGGCGGGTGACCATCGTTGAGCTGGTTCTCCACCATCTCCAGCAGCGCGTCTTCGTCAAAAAATTCCTGAGTGTCGTTCATGGGATATCCGCAACAATGAATGTGGCGGCCAGTATAGCCTGAATGTGACTAACACCTTGAATGGCCAGCGAATAAACAATCCGATGAGGAGGCCATTTGTTACCCATAATTAGGAGGAGTTTGCCAAGGCAAACAGGTTGGAACACAGATAACATGGATGGACACGCCTATGCCCACGATAGATTCCCTGCTGGCCGAGCCCAAGCTACTGCCCCAGATCCCGGAAGTGATACGCGATTTGATCCAGACTTTCAATGAAAAGGATCCGGATCTGCTCAAGATCAGCAAGCTGATCAACAAGGACCCTGTCATCTCCGCCAAGTTGCTGCGGCTGGCCAACTCGGCCAAATTCGGCAGCAGTCGTCAGATCGGTACCGTCAATGAAGCCGCGGTGCGGCTGGGGTTGGCGATGGTGCGCAACATGGTGCTGGCTTGCGGGCTCACCGAATCGGTCACTGCGGTGCCCGGCATTGACCTCAAACATTTCTGGGGCTGCGTGTTCAACGTGGCAGAGCTGGCCCGTCGTCTGGCGGTGAAGAAGGGGATGAAGGGGGATGAGGTCTTTACCTGCGCCCTGCTCTACGATCTCGGCCGCTTGGTGATGCATGTGGGCCTGCCGGAAAACACCGTCCACCACATTCACGATCTGGAATTGCACAAGGGGCGGGCCAAGGCGGAAGAGCTGGTGGTCGGCTTCAACTATGCCCAGGTCGGGGCGGCCATGGCACGCTACTGGAAGTTCCCCGAGACCATCAGCAATGCGGTGGAGTATCACTACAACCCCATGCTGGCCAAGGAGTTCTCCGCCGAGGCCGGGTTGATCCATCTGGCGATCGTGCTGGCTGCGCAATCCGATGTGGGGGAAGAGGCGCCGCCCGAGTGGCCCCACAAGGTGGCAGATGCACTGGGGCTGAGCTGGGCCGATTGCGCCGCCCAGTTCACTGCACTGCGCGAGCAGGGTAATGGCTATGCCGGATTGCTGGCTGCCTGAGCCTGTTTATCCCATCTCATCAGGGGCCAACGCGGCCCCTTTTTCATGGCCGATGGCGCCACAGGCTTGCCAGCCCGGGAGTGACGGGGCACTCTTTGCCCTTCACTTTCCGTTAGAGAGCCCTTGCCATGATTGCCTCCTCCCGCCTGATCCTGCGCGAAATGATCGCCACCGATGCCCCCTTCATCCTTGAGCTGCTCAATGACGGCGACTTTTATCGCTACATCGGCGATCGGGGTATTCGCACTCTGGAGCAGGCGCAGGAGTATATCCAGCAGGGGCCAGCAGTCAGCTATGCCCGTTATGGTCACGGGCTCTATCTGGTGGAGCGCAAGGAGGACGGGGCCAGCCTCGGTATCTGCGGCCTGATCAAGCGCGATACCCTGGCGCAGGTCGATATCGGTTACGCCTTCTTGCCGCAGTATCGCGGTCAGGGTTATGCCATTGAAGCGGCGCAGGCCGCCCTTGCCGATGGCAAAAGCCGGTTGGGGATTGGGCAGGTGGTCGCCATCGTCACCCCGGGCAACGAGCGTTCCATCGGCCTGCTGGCCAAGCTGGGGCTGGTACGCAGCCGTCTGGTCAAGCTGAGCGAAGATGCTGACGAATGCCTGCTGCTGGAGCAGTGATCGAGGTCAGAGAGCTGGAAAGCGAATGGCGAGGTGGCTGGTCAGATTGAGTGACAAGCAAGAGGCTGGATCTGGTTAAAGGTGTGAGAGAAGCAAAGAGGCCGCCGTGAGTTGCGGCCTGTCTGCATCGGGCGCTGCCGGAGGGCAGGCAGGATCAGTTGAGGTCTTCGATGGAGAACTCGCCAGCGATACCATCACAGGAGATGGCGAAACCGCCGCTGAAGCGGGTGCTGAACTGGATCAGGAACGCATCGGAATCCTGCTCTTGCGGGGGCAGGTTGATGGGTTTGCTACGACGCAGGGGCTTGTGTGTTTGTACGGCTTTCATCATGGTATTTCTCTATATAAATTAGGTGTTTGCTCCTTGTATTGGCAAATGTCAGGTTAATGGGCGCGGTCGATTGGGTGAACGACAAGCGCGCAGGAATACCCAGCCCGGTTAAGGGGCGTCTGCACTTTTCAAGGAATATGCTGATGCATAAATCAAATTGGGTGGGCAGATCGGGTCTGCACCGTGAGAGCCGGGCAACGCAGGCAGACAGCCTGACGGTTCTCAAGGCGAGTAAATCAGAGGAAGGTTATGTGGGTTTTGGCAGGATTCATCTAACGTTGAAACATTGCGAACATAAACAGGGCTGATTAACTAGCCGGGGCGCATTCTCTCCTCGAAATGAATAAAAAGCAAACAATAATTTGGCGATGTTGAAGTCAGTGCGCTTTTCCTCTGTGTTATCAAGGTGCTATCAGTCGCAAATATTAGCCATAAAAAGAGGGCTCCTGACGGAGCCCTCGTTCATTCTGCAATCAGTACCGTCGGTCGACTCAGTAGTCGCCACAGGCCTTCTTGGCGGCAGTGATCATCGGGGTGATGGTCATGCCCTGCACCACGATGGAGAACATCACCACCGAGTAGGTCATCACCAGGATGACCTGACGCAGGTCGACACCGTGATCCGGGATCATCATGACGCCGGAGGGGAGTGCCAGTGCCATCGCCATGGCCAGACCGCCACGCAGACCGCCCCAGGTAAGGATCCGCACCGAGAAGGTGTTGTAGTTGCGGAATCTGCGGAAGGCCACGTAGGGCAGCGATACGCTGATGAAGCGGGCAGCCAGACAGAGCGGTACCGCGATAACCAGCAGCACCCAGTCATGCCAGGAGAGTTCCAGCAGCACCAGCGCCAGACCGATCAGCAGGAACAGCAGGGCGTTGAGGAACTGATCCATCAACTCCCAGAAGTGATCCAGGTGATGACGGCTCTGTTCGGAGAAGCCGGATTGACGGGTCCAGTTACCGATCATGATGCCGGTGACCACCATGGCCAGCGCACCGGAGACGCCGATCATGTTGGCAAAGGCGAAACCGGCGGTCGGGATGCACAGCGTCAGCAGTAGCTCCAGCGAGCCATCGTCGGTGGCGCTGATCATCACATGGGCGATGAGGCCCAGCACGGCGCCGAACAGGATGCCGCCGAGGGCTTCGTGCAGGAACAGACCGGCCACGCTACCGAAGGTCGGCTCAACCCCGCCAAAGGCGACGGCAAACACGGTGGCGAAGATGACGAGGCCGACGCCGTCGTTGAACAGGGACTCCCCTTCGATCTGGATGGCGATCTGGGGTGGCGCCTTCATCTTCTTGACGATGGCGAGTACGGCAATCGGGTCAGTGGGGGAGATCAGCGCCCCGAACAGCATGCAGTAAACCAGCGGCAGTTCCCAGCCCAGCAGCTTGGCGATAAACCAGAAGCCGTAACCGATGATAAAGGTGGAGAGCAGGGTGGCGATGATGGCCAGAATGGTGATCTCCCACTTCTGGCTACGCAACGCCTTGAGGTTGATGCCAAGACCACCGGCGAACAGCAGGAAGCCCAGAATCCCCTTCAGCAGGAAGTTCTGGAAGTCGATGCTCTCCATGGTTTTGACGGCAAGAGGTTCCAGGTTGAACCAGCCCAGTTTGCCAAACAGCACCATCAGCGCGGAGATCAGCATAGAGCCCGCAGTAATGGCGATGGTGGTCTGGATCTTCACAACATACTGGTTGGCAAAGGCGATAAAAATCGCCAGCGCTGCCAGAAAACAGAGTGTGTAGTAGACGCTCATAGTTATTTTTTTCTCGTTGGTAGACAGCAAGCACGTATCCCTATTCAGGACGGGCATAGGTTACTCTCGGGCCCTATGTTACTCATTACCCATAAATGAGTATATGGTGTTCTGTTTGGACTGATAGACGGCTAGATTTCCATTTTATTTGTTTGCTGTTAGGATGCTGTTTACGCAGTTGCATGGATGTAAGAGGAACACGCGGTGTCGAACGAAATGTCGAGCAGAGAGCCGAGCAAGCAGTCGGACATAACAAAGAAGCTGGAAGCCTGCCTCAGGGAGCGGATCCTGATCATCGACGGGGCCATGGGCACCATGATCCAGGGTTACCGACTGGGCGAAGCGGATTATCGGGGTGAGCGGTTTGCCGACTGGCATACCGACATCAAGGGCAACAACGATCTGCTGGTGCTGACCCGTCCGGCGGTGATCCGCGAGATCCATGAGCAGTACTGCGCTGCCGGGGCCGACATTCTCGAGACCAACACCTTCAACGCCACGCGCATCGCCATGGCCGATTACGAGATGGAAGCATTTTCGGCCGAGATAAACCGCGAGGCGGCCCGGCTGGCCCGCACCGTGGCAGACGAGTGGACGGCGAAAGATCCCGCGAAGCCGCGCTTCGTCGCCGGGGTGCTGGGCCCCACCAACCGCACCTGTTCCATCTCGCCGGACGTCAACGACCCCGGCAAGCGCAACGTCACCTATGACCAGCTGGTGGCCGCCTATACCGAATCGACCCATGCCCTGATCGAGGGCGGCGCCGACATCATCCTGATCGAAACCATTTTCGATACCCTCAACGCCAAGGCCGCCGCCTTCGCGGTGGAAGGGGTGTTCGAAGCGCTGGGTTACAGCCTGCCGGTGATGATCTCCGGCACCATTACCGACGCTTCCGGCCGTACTCTCTCGGGCCAGACTACCGAAGCCTTCTATCACTCGCTGCGTCACGTCAAACCGGTCTCGTTCGGCCTCAACTGTGCGCTCGGCCCGGACGAGCTGCGCCAGTATGTGGAGGAGCTGTCGCGCATCAGCGAATCCTGTGTCAGCGCCCACCCCAACGCCGGTCTGCCCAATGCGTTCGGTGAGTACGACCTCGATGCCGTCGAGATGGCGGAGCATATCCGCGAGTGGGCCCAGAGCGGCTTTCTCAACATGGTCGGCGGCTGCTGCGGCACCACCCCGACCCATATCCGCGCCATGGCCGATGCCGTGGCGGGCCTCAAGCCGCGTGTGCTGCCCGAACTGCCGGTGGCTTGCCGCCTGTCGGGTCTCGAGCCGCTGATCATTACCTCCGAATCCATGTTCGTGAACGTGGGGGAGCGCACCAACGTTACCGGTTCGGCCAAGTTCAAGCGGCTGATCAAAGAGGGGCTCTACGACGAGGCGCTCGATGTCGCCAAGCAGCAGGTAGAGAGCGGCGCCCAGATCATCGACATCAACATGGACGAGGGGATGCTGGACGCCGAGGCGGCCATGGTGCGCTTCTTGAACCTCATCGCCGGCGAGCCGGATATCGCCCGGGTGCCTGTGATGATCGACTCCTCCAAATGGGAGGTGCTGGAAGCGGGTCTCAAGTGCGTGCAGGGCAAGCCGGTGGTCAACTCCATCTCCATGAAGGAGGGGGAGGAGAAGTTCATCCAGCAGGCCAGATTGCTGCGTCGCTACGGCGCCGCAGTCATCGTGATGGCGTTCGACGAGAAGGGGCAGGCCGATACCCGCGCCCGCAAGTTCGAGATCTGTCAGCGCGCCTACCGGATCCTGGTGGATCAGGTCGGTTTCCCGCCGGAAGACATCATCTTCGATCCCAACATCTTCGCGGTGGCGACCGGCATCGACGAACACAACAACTACGCGGTGGACTTCATCGAGGCGGTGAAGGACATCAAGACGAACCTGCCCCACGCCATGATCTCCGGCGGCGTCTCCAACGTCTCGTTTTCGTTTCGCGGCAACGAGCCGGTGCGCGAAGCCATTCACGCCGTTTTCCTCTACCACGCCATCCAGAACGGTATGGACATGGGGATCGTCAACGCCGGTCAGCTCGCCATCTACGAAGACATTCCGGCGGAGCTGAAAGAGAAGGTCGAGGCGGTGGTGCTCAACCTCAATGACAACGCCACCGAGGAGCTGCTGGCCATCGCCGAGAAGTATCGCGGTGCCGGTGCCCAGGCGGAGGATCCGCGGGATCAGGAGTGGCGCAGCTGGCCGGTGGGCAAGCGGCTGGAGCACGCGCTGGTCAAGGGGATCACCGACTTTATCGAAGAGGATACCGAAGAGGCGCGCGCCGGTGCCGAGAAGCCGCTGCACGTCATCGAAGGGCCGCTGATGGATGGCATGAACGTGGTCGGTGACCTGTTCGGCGCGGGCAAGATGTTCCTGCCGCAGGTGGTGAAATCGGCCCGGGTGATGAAGCGGGCGGTGGCCTATCTGCAGCCCTATATCGAGGCGGAAAAATCGGGTGGCTCCAGCAACGGCAAAATCGTGCTCGCCACCGTGAAAGGGGATGTGCACGACATCGGCAAGAACATCGTCGGGGTGGTGCTGCAGTGCAACAACTTCGAGATTGTCGACCTCGGGGTCATGGTCTCCTGCGAGACGATTCTCAAAACTGCGCGGGAGGTCGGCGCAGATATCATCGGCTTGTCGGGTCTCATCACTCCGTCTCTCGACGAGATGGTGCACGTGGCCAAAGAGATGGAGCGCCAGGGCTTCAAGCTGCCGCTGCTGATCGGCGGTGCCACGACTTCCAAGGCGCACACTGCGGTGAAGATCGAGCAGAACTACTCGGAGCCTGTGGTCTATGTCTCCAACGCTTCCCGTGCGGTGGGGGTGGCCCAGAGCCTGCTCAGCCCGGATCTCAAGGAGGCGTTTGTCGCCCGCATCGACAAGGAGTACGAGATTGCCCGGGATCAGCATGCCCGCAAGCAGCCGCGCTCCCGCCCGGTCAGTCTGGCCCATGCCCGCGCCAACCGGCAGCAACTGGACTGGGTTGGCTACCAGCCACCCAAGCCCCGCGAGCCGGGTGTGCAGAAGTTCGAAAACGTGCCCATTTCGGTGCTGCGCCCCTACATCGACTGGACGCCGTTCTTCCTCAGCTGGGAGCTGGCGGGCAAGTATCCGCGCATCCTCGAGGACGAGATCATAGGCGAAGAGGCAACCAAGCTGTTTGCCGATGCCAACGCCATGCTCGACCAACTGGAGAAAGATCAGAGCGTGCGCTGCGCCGGTATTATCGGCCTGTTCCCGGCCAATGCGGTGGGGGATAGCATCGAGGTCTACAGCGACGAGTCCCGCACCGAGGTCATCAAGGTGCTGCACCACCTGCGCCAGCAGAGCGAGAAGCAGGGCTTCCCCAACTACTGTCTGGCGGACTATGTGGCACCGAAAGAGAGCGGCAAGCCTGACTGGATCGGCGCCTTCGCGGTGACCGGCGGTATCGGTGAGGAGGCCATCGCCAAGGCTTACAAGGCGGAGCACGACGACTACAACGCCATCCTCATTCAGGCGGTGTGCGACCGTCTCGCCGAGGCGTTTGCCGAGTACCTGCACGAGCAGGTGCGCAAGGTGCACTGGGGTTATGCCCCCGACGAGGCCCTCAGCAACGAGGAGCTCATTCGCGAGAACTATCAGGGCATCCGCCCGGCTCCCGGTTATCCGGCCTGCCCGGAGCACACCGAAAAGGGCAGCATCTGGGAGCTGCTGGAGGTGGAGCAGGCCATCGGCATGCAGCTCACCGAGTCCTACGCCATGTGGCCAGGGGCGGCGGTATCGGGTTGGTACTTCTCCCACCCCGAGAGCAAATACTTCGCGGTGGCGCAGATCCAGCACGATCAGGTGGAAGATTACGCCGCCCGCAAGGGGATGACGCTGGCCGAAGCCGAGCGCTGGTTGGGGCCAAACCTGAACTGACTCCCGCGTGACACCGGTTGATCTTTAACGAGAAACGGCGGCATCCTTGCACGGGTTGAACAACCTGCGCAGAGCCGCCGTTTAACCTGTTGGTCACAGTGACAGGGTAGCGTGCAGTTTGGCGTGGTTTGTCTTGTTGTCAGGAGAAACAATTGGCGTTGTCTTGGCGCTGTGGCACCTTATACTCTTCCGCCCCATCCTGCCCAGGCATAGCCTTCTAGCGGAATTGTCATGAAGATCGCCATTTTATCCCGTGAGCCGAAAAACTACTCCACCCGCCGTCTGGTCGAGGTGGCGCAGGCGCGCGGTCATCAGGTCGAGGTGCTCGACACCCTGCGCTGCTATATGAATATCGCTTCCCACAACCCCTCCATTCACTACGAGGGTGGGGAGCTGGGAAGTTATGACGCCGTGATCCCCCGGATCGGGGCCAGCATTACCGCCTACGGCACCGCCGTGTTGCGCCAGTTCGAGATGATGAACACCATGGCCCTCAACAGCTCGGTGGCCATCAGTCGCTCCCGCGACAAGCTGCGGGCGATGCAGCTGCTCTCCCGCCATGGCATCGGCCTGCCCATCACCGGCTATGCCCACAGCACCCACGATGTGCCCGACCTTATCACCATGGTGGGCGGGGCTCCGCTGGTGGTGAAGCTGCTGGAGGGTACCCAGGGGATTGGCGTGGTGCTCTGCGAAACCCAGAAAGCCGCCGAGAGCGTGATCGAGGCCTTTATCCAGACCAACAACAACATTCTGGTGCAGGAGTATATCCGCGAGGCCAATGGCGCCGACATCCGCTGTCTGGTGGTCAACGGCAAGGTGGTTGCTGCCATGCGCCGTCAGGCCCAGCCGGGGGAGTTTCGCTCCAACCTGCACCGTGGCGGCACCGCCGAGGCGATCAAGATCACCCCGGAAGAGCGGGCTACCGCGGTGCAGGCCGCCAAGATTATGGGGCTGGATGTGGCAGGGGTGGATATTCTGCGCAGCGCCCGTGGCCCGCTGGTGCTGGAGGTCAACTCCTCCCCCGGCCTGCAAGGGGTGGAAGCTGCCTCCGGCAAGGATGTGGCTGGCAAGATCATCGAGTTCCTCGAACTCAAGGCGAGCCGCAAGAACAAACCGGCGGAGTGAGCCTCGGGCTTGCAGCCGTCAGATCAAAACAGGGCGCCCTTGGGCGCCTTGTTGCTATCTGGCTTAACCAAAGAACCCTCACCCTACCCCTCTCCCAAAGGGAGAGGGAACTGTTCGGTGGTGTTGGGTAATCGTCGTTGGCCTGTGGTTGTCACCGCGAGCTGTGATGGCTTGCCGGGGAGTGTCTGTTGTCTCCCTTCTCCCACTATTTTGAATAGACGGGGAGAAGGGCCGGGGATGAGGGGCTATGCCTTTGTGGGTTCGCTGGTGCTCATCGCCAGCCGGGCGCTGAATACGCCATCCTCCAGCCGGGTATCGATCTGCCAACCCAGCTTCTCGCAGATGCGCTGAATGATGGTGAGGCCGCAGCCGTAGCCAAGGATCTGATCCGGTGCCGCCGCCGTCGGGTTGCTGATAGTGAGCACCGGGCCACACAGCTCGATCTCGATATGCCCCTCGGCGTAGCTCAGGGCATTTTTCAGCAGGTTGCCGAGGGCAATGGCGAGCAGGGATAGGGGGGCGTTTACTTCGCTGCTCTCGTCCAGGTTCAGTCGGATATCGAGGGCCTCCCGCTGCAACAGCGGAGCGAGGCGGGCCAGCTCCTGACGGATCAGCGGGGTGACCTGTTGCAGCGGTCGCTCGACCGCCTCCTTGCGGCCCAGCAGCAGGAAGGTCTCGGTGAGCAGCGCCATCTCGTCGGCGGCGGCGCGGATGCGGGTGGTGGCGCGGGCAGCTGGCGCGGGCAGATCCGTCACCTTGCCAAGCAGGGCGGCCGAGCCCTGGATCACCATGTTGGGGGTGCGCAACTCGTGGCTGGCGAAGCGGCTGAACTCCTGCTCGCGGGCGAACACCGCGCTCACCTCCTGCTTGCCGGCCAGCAGCGCCAGCTCGATATCCCGCAGCTCCTGCCAGGGGGCATCGGGCTCGAAATCCGCCTGATCCGGGGTGAGGTGGGCGACCCTGTGTTGCAGCCGTTGCAGCGGCCCGGTGATGTGGCGCACCAGCCAGATGCCGAAGCCGAGGCAGGCGAGCAGCAGCGTCAGCCCGATCAGCCGGGTCGCCAGATGCAGCTTGTCTTCGTAGGGGTCGAGGTAGTCGTCGGCGTCGTCGTTGAACACCAGATAGAGCAGTCCCTCGCCGGAGGGGTGGCGGGCCACCAGAAAGTGTTTGTCCTCCTTGCCCAGCTGGTGCTCGAAAAAGCCGGGGGTCTGGTATGGCTTCAGCCATTTCGGCAGGCGGCCCGCCTCGGTCCAGTAGCTGGAGAACTGTCTGGGGCTCGGAGCCGCCGCAGCCGGGCCGAGTCGCAGCCAGTCATCGCTGTAGCGGGTTACTTCCGCCTCCAGCCAGTGGCGCAGGCTCAGCTCTTCCATCTTGTCTTCGGCCACCAGCATCAGGCCGGAGAGCAGGATCAGCAGCACCACCCCGGCGCCGCCGAGCGCCATGATCAGGCGGCGGCGCAGGCTCGGCAGGCTCATGCGCTCACCAGTCGGTAACCCTGACCGTGCAGGGTCTCCAGCATGGGAGTGGGGAAGGGTTTGTCCAGCGCGTTGCGCAGGGCGTAGATGTGGCTGCGCAGGGCATCGGAGTCGGGCTCCTCATCCCCCCAGACGGTGTCGAGCACCTCCTGACGGCTGACGATGGCGGGGGCGCGGCGGGCCAGCAGCGCGAGGATCCGGAACGGGATCTTGCCGAGCTTGAGGGGCTCACCGGCGCGGGTGGCGCGGCCGCTGGCGACATCGACCGTCAGATCGCCAAAGCTGATGGCCCCCACATCGCCGCGCGGGCCGCGCAGACTGAGGGCTTGCAGTCGTACCTCCAGCTCCTCCATGGCGAACGGCTTGACCAGATAGTCATCCCCTCCCGCTTTGAAGCCTGCCAGCTTGTCCTCCAGGCTGTCGCGGGCGGTGAGAAACAGCACGGGGGTGGCAATCCCCTGCTCGCGCAGGCGCGCCACCGTGCTGAGCCCATCGAGGCGCGGCATCATCACATCCATGATGATGACGTCGAAACGCTGCTCCTCCAGCAGTTGCAGCGCCGCCTGACCGTGATAGGCACAATCGAGGCGGTGACCGGCCAGCTCCAGATAATCCATGATGGTTTCCGCCACCTGAGGATTGTCTTCCACTACCAAAATCTTCATGCTTTGCTCTCCTGGTTGGCGAGCGTTTCACGCTCTTTTCACACCGGATACGGCATCCTGTTTGCCAGTGTAACCCCGAGGATCCCTGATGAAGAAGTCTCTCTGCGCCCTCCTGCTGCTGATCTTGTTGCCACTTGGCACCGCACAGGCGACCGAATTCAAGCTGACCGGCCGCACCACCTGGCAGCTTGGCCAGCTGATGGTCAACGGCATGCCGTTCGTGATCGACGACCAGACCCGCTTCAAGGATTGGCTCAACGAGGATGATCTCGGCGGCACCTGGGTCGAGATGAAGGGGGTGGTGGAGAACGGCGTGCGCTATGTACGCAAGGTCGAAGCCCTCGACGAAGATGACAAGGACGAGATGGATCTGGAGGGGCCGGTCGAAGGGGGGCGGATCTGGGGCTACACCACCTCGGACAGCAGTCTGGCGCCGTTCGAAGGGCGCTGGCTCGAGCTGGAGTGCAAGTTTGACGGCATGCGCCTGAGTCGTTGCCGCGAGGATGACTGATCCGATCTCTGCATTCCGATTAGAAATGCTCCCGAATGAAGCCCATGCTTGTCCAGCATGGGCTTTTTGTTCAGGGAAGAACGAAGATGGAACAATCGAGAAAGTGGTGTGCATGGATGCTGGGTGTGCCGCTCTGGGCGGCGCAGGCGGGAGCCGACGAGCTGTGGCTGGTTGAGCTGGAGCACAACGACGGCATCCGCCTGCAATTTCAGGGGGCCGAAGTGGAGCAGGGCAGTGCCGCCGTCTGGCGGCAAGGGGAGATGTGGCCGCAGCCACTCAAACCCGGCGACCAGCTTGCCCTGCTGGTCGCCGATGGCGTTGCCACCCGGATTGAGCTGCTGGCCGCCAGAGCCCCGCTCGCCAATCAGCCCTGGCAGCGGGCGCAAGATCGCCTGCAATCCTTCGATAAACAGCAACTCACGCTGGCCACTCTGGGCACTGTGCCACTCAACCCGCAGGTGCGCTGGATCAACGGCTCGGCCGCCGATCTGCACGAAGGGAGCGATCTGGTGCTGATCCGCGACGAACAGGGCCGCTTAAGCGAAATCCTTGTCGTCAATCCGGAGGAGTAGTTGACCTGTCTATGATAGGCGGGTTTATCCTCTGCCCGTTGGATGAAGGAACCCCTATGTTGACGATTACCCGGCTGGCCAGAGAACTGGGCCTGAGCCGCACCACCCTGCTCTATTACGAACGTCTCGGTCTGCTGCTTCCCGCCCTGCGCGGGGAGAACGGCTATCGCCGCTATGGCGAGGCCGAACTGGAACGGGGGCGGCAGATCGCCAGTTTTCGCGCCATGGGGCTGCCGCTTGAAGAGATCGGCACCCTGCTGGCAGCGAGGCAGGAGAGCCACTCCTGCCTCGATGGTCACCTGCTGCGACTGGAGCAGGAGATCGCCGAGCTGAGGCGGCAACAACGGGCCATCATCCTCTATCGCCAACAGATACACGAGGAGATCCCCATGGTAGACAAGGCACGCTGGGTTGCCATCATGCAGGCCGCAGGCATGACCGAAGAGATGATGCGCAACTGGCATATCCAGTTTGAGAAGATGGAGCCACAGGCCCATCAGGAATTCCTCGAATCCCTGCAGATCCCGGCCGCGGAGATCGCTGCCATCCGCACCTGGTCGCGCGGGGAGTAACCCGGTCCGACCACAGCGCCAGCCGTTGACCCGGATTGTTAACGGCTTGTGCTTTAGATTTTCCCCCTTATACTGGCGCCATCTTGTCGGAGTGCTGACCGTCGAACGACGCGAAGCTGAGACCGTTAATTCGGGATCCGTGGAACCTGATCAGGTTAAAACCTGCGAAGGGAACAAGGGTAACTTGCGGGTTACCGCGCCGGGGGAGGAACAAGCCTCTTCCGCTCATCGAAGGGATCACCCTTGATGGGTCAGGGCGCACAGGAGGGAGTCTGTCCCGTCCGGTTGTCCAGCGCGTGGGGCGCCTTGCCCACAACGTGCAGAGAGCGGAAAGCGGCAGAACAGCAGAGCGGAGATCCATCCCGCACGCACTCCCTCCTGAGATAAACACCCCGCCGCAAGTTCATCTTCTCCTCGAACTCCAGACAAGCAAACACCCATAACTTCAACCAGTTAATGTGAGTTTTGCTATGTCTACTTCCGTATCTGATACCACCAAATCCAGCCGCCGCGAGCAGCGCTCCAGCGCTCAGGCTTTTATCGACAGCCTCAAGGGGATGGCTCATCCCAACTCCCGCCGCATCTTTATCGAAGGCTCCCGCCCCGATATCCGGGTACCCCTGCGGGAAATCCAGCTGGCCGACACCTTCGTCGGTGGCACCAAAGAAGATCCCCGGTTCGAGCCCAACGAGCCGGTGCCGGTCTACGACACCTCGGGCCGTTACGGGGAGGAGGGGGTCGCCATCGACGTGCGCCGCGGCCTGCCGCGCCTGCGGGAGAACTGGGTGCTGGAGCGCGATGATACCGACGAACTGCCGGGGCTCAGCTCCACCTTCACTCAGGAGCGGCTGGCCGACGAGGGGCTGGATCACCTGCGCTTCGAGCATCTGCCAAAGCCGCGCCGCGCCAAGCCGGGCCGTCGGGTCACCCAGCTCCACTACGCCCGCGCCGGCATCGTCACTCCCGAGATGGAATTTATCGCCATTCGCGAGAACATGGGTCGCGAGCGGGTGCGCTCTGAACTGTTGCGCACCCAGCATCCTGGCCGCGATTTCGGTGCCCGTTTGCCCCAGAACATCACCCCCGAATTCGTGCGTGATGAGGTGGCCGCCGGTCGCGCCATCATCCCCAGCAACATCAACCACCCGGAAGCGGAGCCGATGATCATCGGCCGCAATTTCCTGGTGAAGATCAACGCCAACATCGGCAACTCGGCGGTCACCTCCAGCATCGAAGAGGAGGTGGAGAAGCTGGTCTGGTCCACCCGCTGGGGCGCCGACACCGTCATGGATCTCTCCACCGGCCGCTATATCCACGAGACCCGCGAGTGGATCCTGCGCAACAGCCCGGTGCCCATCGGTACCGTGCCCATCTATCAGGCGCTGGAGAAGACCAACGGCATCGCCGAAGACCTCACCTGGGAGCTGTTCCGCGACACCCTGCTGGAGCAGGCCGAGCAGGGGGTGGACTACTTCACCATCCACGCCGGCGTCCTGCTGCGCTTCGTGCCGATGACCGCCAAGCGCCTCACCGGCATCGTTTCGCGCGGCGGCAGCATCATGGCCAAGTGGTGCCTCTCCCACCACAAGGAGAACTTCCTCTACCAGCACTTTCGCGAAATCTGCGAGATCTGCGCCGCCTATGACGTGGCCCTGTCGCTGGGCGACGGTCTGCGTCCCGGCTCCGTCTATGACGCCAACGACGAGGCCCAGTTTGCCGAGCTGCGCACCCTGGGCGAGCTGACCAAGATCGCGTGGGAGTACGACGTGCAGGTGATGATCGAGGGGCCGGGTCACGTGCCGATGCACATGATCGAGCGCAACATGACCGAGCAGCTGGAGCATTGCCATGAGGCGCCGTTCTACACCCTTGGCCCGCTCACCACCGACATCGCGCCGGGTTACGATCACTTCACCTCCGGCATCGGCGCCGCGCTTATCGGCTGGTACGGCTGCGCCATGCTCTGCTACGTCACCCCCAAGGAGCATCTGGGCCTGCCCAACAAGGAGGATGTGAAGCAGGGGCTTATCACCTACAAGATCGCCGCCCACGCCGCCGATCTGGCCAAGGGGCACCCGGGCGCCCAGATCCGCGACAACGCCATGTCCAAGGCGCGCTTCGAGTTTCGCTGGGAGGATCAGTTCAATCTGGCCCTCGACCCCGACACAGCCCGCGCCTACCACGACGAGACCCTGCCGCAGGAGTCCGGCAAGGTGGCTCACTTCTGCTCCATGTGCGGGCCCAAGTTCTGCTCCATGAAGATCACTCAGGACGTGCGCGCCTACACCGCTGAACTGAATGCAGCCAAGCTGGAAGCGGTGGAGATCAAGCTGGTCGGCATGGATGGTCAGCAGGAGCAGGTAGTGGCTCAGATGGAGAGCGGCATGGCCCGTAAGGAGCCCGAGACCTTCAAGCAGGCCGAGGTGGTGCGCGGCATGGAGCGGATGGCCGAGACCTTCAAGGAGACTGGCGGCGAGATCTACCATCAGGCGGCGGCGCTGAAACAGGCCGCAGGGGAGGAGGCGTGAGCAGCGCAAGCGGGGCTGTCAGCCCCGCCGAACTGCTGGTGGCCACAGAGGCGCGTCCTGTGGTCTGGACCATCGCCGGTTCCGACTCCGGCGGTGGCGCCGGCATTCAGGCCGACTTGCACACATTGCACGACCTAGGTGTGCACGGCTGTTCGGTCATCTCCGCCATCACCGCCCAAAATTCGGTGGCGGTGAAGATGGTCGACCCCGTGCTGATGCAGACCTTCACCGCCCAGATCGACGCCCTTGGCGTCGATCTGCCGCCCGCCGCCATCAAGATCGGCCTGCTGCCGACCCGGCTCCATGTGGAGGTGCTGGCCCGCCGACTGGCGGCCATCGAGGCCCCCTTTGTGGTCTACGACCCGGTAGCCATCGCCAGCACCGGCACCCCGATGGCGGAGCCCAATATGCTGGAGGCGGTGCGCGAGCAGCTGTTGCCGCGCCTCTCCTTGATCACCCCCAACGGTCCCGAGCTGGAAGCCCTGACCGGCCTGCCCGCCACCAGTCCCGAGCTGGTGCGCCTCGCCGCCCGGCGGCTGCGCGAACTCGGCGCCCGCGCCGTGTTGGTCAAGGGGGGCCACCTTGCGTGGGGCGGGGATCTCTGCCTCGACTACTACCAGGACGAGAGCCGCGAATTCTGGCTCGCCGCGCCGCGCCTCGATACCCGCCACGGCCACGGCACCGGCTGCTGCTACGCCAGCGCCATTGCCGCCGTGGTGGCGCTGGATTATCCAGTAGAGGATGCCATCACTCTGGCGCGAGCCTACCTGCAACAGGGCTTGGCGGCGGCGCAGGGGGTGGGCGCAGGCCCGGGCCCCATCGCCCATCTCGGCTGGCCCGCCGATCTTGCCCACTTCCCCCGCGCCGTGCTGGCGGGCTCAACGCTAGATCGCCGTTTCGGCCTCTTTTCTGTTGAAGGGATGGAAGCGAGCTGCGTCCGCCTGCCGGATGGCCCCTTTGCCGCAACCGAACAGCATCTGGGCCTCTATCCGGTGGTCGATTCGGTCAAGTGGCTGCGCCGCCTGCTGGGGCAGGGGGTCAAGACCATCCAGCTGCGGATCAAGAATCTGCCCGCCGCCCAGGTGGCACCGGCCATTGCCGAGGCTGTCGCGCTCGGTCGCCGTCATGGGGCGCGGCTTTTTATCAACGACTACTGGCAGCAGGCCATCGAGGCGGGCGCCTGGGGCGTGCATCTGGGGCAGGAGGACATGGAAACCGCCGATCTTGCCGCCATTCAGGCGGCCGGGCTGCGCCTTGGCATCTCCACCCACGGCTACTTCGAGCTGATGCGGGCGCGCGAGCTGGCCCCCTCCTATATGGCGCTCGGCCATATCTTCCCGACCAACACCAAGGCGATGCCTTCGCGCCCGCAGGGGCTGGTGCGGCTGCACCGCTACCGCGCCCTGATGGCGCAGTGGCCGACGGTGGCCATCGGCGGCATCAGCGAGGAGCGGGTGGCGGCGGTCAAGGCAAGCGGGGTCGGCAGTATCGCGCTGGTCTCGGCCATCACGGCCAGCGATGACTGGCAGGGGGCGACCGAACGGCTGCTCGAGGCCGTGGGAGCGGGGGATGAGCCACGCTCGGCCACTGACATAAGAGAGGTGGAACATGCTCTCTGATGTTGAGTATTTGCGATACGGCCGTCAGCTGATGCTGGCGGAAGTGGGCGAGGCGGGGCAGGCGCGGCTCAAGGATAAATCGGTGCTGATCGTCGGCCTTGGCGGGCTCGGCTCGCCGCTCGCCCTCTATCTGGCCGGGGCCGGGGTGGGCACCTTGTGGCTGGCCGATGGCGATACGGTCGATTCCAGCAACTTGCCGCGCCAGATCCTGTTCGATAGCGAGGCGGTCAACCACTCCAAGGCGGAGCTGGCCCGCGAGCGGTTGGCGGCCCACAACCCGCTGGTGGAGCTGATCGCCATCAACCAGCGGCTCGATGCCGCCAGCCTGCCGGAGTTTGTGGCCGAGGTAGATCTGGTGATCGATTGCTGCGACAACCTCGCCACCCGCCAGGCCATCAACGCCGCCTGCGTGGAGCAGGACAAACCCTGGATCTCCGCCGCCGCAGTGGGTTGGCAGGGGCAGCTGATGGCGCGCACCAGCAGCGATCACGCCTGTTACGCCTGCCTCTATCCGCTGGATACAGAGATCAAGGAGAGCTGCGAGACCAGCGGTGTCACCGGCCCGCTGGTGGGAGTGATGGGCTCTTTGCAGGCGCTGGAGGCACTGAAACTGCTGCTCGGGATGCCGAGCCCGGTCGCTGGCACATTGCGCCGCTTCGATGCGTTGACCCATCAGTGGCAGACCCTCACTCTGGCCCCGGATCCCGATTGCCCGGTTTGCGGGCAGCGCCGATGCCCGACACACGATAAGGAGATCACCCCATGACCCTCACCATTCGACTCAACGATAAAGCCCAGTCGCTGGCGGCAGGGCTGAGTGTGGCCGATCTGCTGGCAGCGCAAGACGTTAATCCACAGGGAGTGGCGGTAGCCCTTAACGGCGGCGTGCTGCCCCGTGGCCGCTGGGCCGAGACCCGTCTCAATGACGGGGACGAACTTCACCTCTTCACTGCCATTGCTGGAGGCTGACATGCTGACAATTGCCGATCACACCTTCTCATCGCGCCTCTTTACCGGCACCGGCAAGTTTGCCCGCCCGGATCTGATGGCCGCCGCCACCCTGGCGAGTGGCTCCCAACTGGTCACCATGGCCATCAAGCGGCTCGAACCGGGCAAGGCCCACGACGATATCCTGAGCCCCTTGCTGCAACTCGGGGTCAAGCTGCTGCCCAACACCTCAGGCGCCAAGACCGCCGCCGAGGCGGTATTTGCCGCCCACCTGGCCCGCGAGGCGCTGGGCACCAACTGGCTGAAGCTGGAGATCCACCCCGATCCGCGCTATCTGCTGCCCGATCCCATCGAGACGCTGAAAGCCGCCGAACAGCTGGTGAAAGAGGGCTTTGTGGTGCTGCCCTACTGCGGCGCCGACCCCGTGCTCTGCAAACGGCTGGAAGAGGTGGGCAGCGCCGCCGTGATGCCGCTGGGCGCCCCCATCGGCTCCAATCAGGGGCTGGTGACCCGGGAGTTTCTCTCCATCATCGTCGAGCAGGCCAATGTGCCTGTGGTGGTGGATGCGGGCATAGGTGCGCCGAGCCACGCCGCCGCCGCCTTTGAACTGGGGGCCGATGCCGTGCTGGTCAACACCGCCATTGCAGTGAGCGGCGATCCGGTCGCCATGGGCCGCGCCTTTGCGCTCGCCTGCACCGCCGGTCGTAGTGCCTATGAAGCGGGCCTCGGCGCCCGCGCCCTGCAGGCCCAAGCCTCCAGCCCGCTCACCGATTTTCTGGGGGCGTTATGAGTCATGATGCTGGCGCGGGGCAAGAGCCAATCGCCATGTCCTCTTTCTCGGTTTCTCCCGAGGCTAATGTGTTTAGCCCCCCTCTCCCTCTGGGAGAGGGGCTGGGGGTGAGGGCGCCGGGGGTGAGGGCTAAGGAGCCTACCTTTCTCGACCGATGGCAGGAGCTGGAGTGGGACGATATCGGCATGCAGATCCGCGCCAAGACGGCCGCCGATGTGGCACGCGCCCTGAGTGCACCCCGCCGCACCCTGAGCGATTTTATGGCGCTGATCTCGCCGGCTGCCGAGGTGTATCTGCCGCAGATGGCGGCCGAGGCCGAGCGGCTGACCCGCCAGCGCTTTGGCAACACCATCGGCTTCTATGTGCCGCTCTATCTGTCGAACCTGTGCGCCAACGACTGCACCTACTGCGGCTTCTCCATGAGCAACCGCCTCAAGCGCAAGACCCTGAATGCAGATGAGATTGAGCGCGAGTGTCTGGCCATCAAGGCGCGCGGTTTTGACAGCGTGCTGCTGGTGACCGGCGAGCACGAGCACAAGGTGGGGCTCGCCTATTTTCGCGAGGTGATGCCCATCATCCGCCGCCACTTCAGCACGGTAGGGATGGAGGTGCAGCCCCTCTCGCAAGCCGAATATGCCGAACTGAAGACCCTCGGCCTCGACGCCGTCATGGTCTATCAGGAGACCTACCACGCCCCCACCTACGCCCGCCACCATCTGCGCGGCAACAAGCGGGATATCGTATGGCGCCTCGCCACCCCGGATCGGTTGGGCCGCGCCGGTATCGACAAAATCGGGTTGGGGGCGCTGATCGGTCTCTCCTCGGACTGGCGCGCCGACAGCTACTTTGTCGCCGAGCACCTGAGCTGGCTTGAGCGCCACCACTGGCAGAGCCGCTATTCGCTCTCCTTCCCGCGCCTGCGCCCCTGCACCGGCGGACTGGAACCTGCCGTGGTCATGTCGGATCGCCAGCTGGCACAGCTGATCTGCGCCTGGCGCCTCTTCTCGCCAACCCTGGACTTGTCGCTCTCCACCCGCGAGTCGGCCACGTTTCGCAACGGCGCGGTGCGCCTTGGCATCACCCAGATGTCGGCCGAGTCACGCACCCAGCCGGGTGGCTATGCCGAGGGGGATGCCGAGGAGCTGGAGCAGTTCGCCATCCACGACGACCGCCCGGTGGGGGAAGTGGCCGCCGCCGTGCGGCAGGCAGGGTTGCAGCCGGTGTTCAAGGACTGGGAACCCTTCTTGGGCCGCTAGGGGCGGCCACGCCCCTTTGCCGGTGGCATTCCGGCGTCCAGCCAGACTCCGTGCCTGTGGCAAGCAGGCACGGCTGCGCCGTGCAATCGTAGGGTCGATTAGCCGGTAGGCGTAATCGTCCGTTCCGAGGTATGGCGTTGGCGGCAGGGGCCGTTGTGTGGTGGCACGGCTTTGCCGTGCAGGATGCGAGGCCGCTGGCCTCGAAGGGGTTTCGCCCGCCCTTCGGGCCGGGGCGAGTGACTTTGGAAAGACCCAAAGTCACCAAAGGTCTTCTCCCCCGCTTATTCGCCCGACTTCGTCGGGTTCCATCGGTATGCGCCGATGATCTTAGGCCTTAGCCATCTATTCGTTGTAAGGGTTTTGTCGTCAGTGGTTGGAACTGATTTTTCCAAAGCTCAACGTTTTAGGATCACGGTCACATCATCCCCTCGATATCCTTCCCCATGACGGCTTCAATCGATAACATTACTAGAAGTTCATTATCTCTATTGGGTTCGATCCAATGCGTTGTATAGCTAATTCAGAGTTAATTTGATACGGCTAGTGAGCAAGTCTTATCGGTTATTAAAATTTAATTTGGTCATTTTTATTTAATGGGTGAGTAAAATGAGTAAAGAATTTACATCAGACGAACATGAAATAGATGAATGGTTTGAGGACGATCTTTCCGAAACAAATTCTTTTTTTTCAAGCATGGTTGACCCTGCTGAGAAATATGCAGCAAGTCAACTGCGTGTGGTTCGTGAGACTAGAGATTACCAGTTGGATTATCTTAAGCATGCACTTCAGCCGGGAAGGCAAATAATTGACACATCTCCTGGCTATCAACGGAGATTGAGATGGACAAATAAAAAGCGCTCCTTGCTCATTGAGTCATTTTTATTAAATATACCCGTGCCACCTATTTTCCTTTTTGAAAGGGACTATGGTGAGTATGAAGTAATAGATGGTCGCCAGAGAATAGAGACGATACATGCATTTTTCTCTAATGAGTTCTCTCTTAATAGCCTTGAGTACTGGTCCGAGTTAAACAACAAACGGTTTACTGAACTGCCTGTTGTTTTACAGCGTGGTCTTTTGAGACGAAGCATTTCAGCCATCGTATTACTCGCAGAAACAGACAAGGGGGCTCATGAGCTTGATGTACGCAGAGTGTTATTTGATCGTCTTAATACAGGCGGTATTAAACTAAATCCTCAAGAGCTGAGAAATGCACTTTACCCCGGAACCTTAAATGCGCTACTAATTAAACTAGCAAGGACGGAGTATTTTACTTCAACGTGGAATATACCAAAATATAAAAAAAATGAGGAAAGCGAGCCTTCAGAGGAATTGCTAAAAAACTCTCTTTTCTCCACTATGGCAGATGCCGAATTGGTTCTTCGTTTTTTTGCATTACAAGACGCATTCCTCTCTGGTAAAACTGGCTCATTGAGACGTATTTTAGACAGATATATGGAGTTTAATAAAGATATTAACGAAGCTGAGCAACAAAGAATGCAGTCTGATTTTAGTGACTCTATTAAAAGGCTTTATATGGTTTTTGATGGTGAACCATTTAAACTACCCAAAACAAGAAGGCCAAGTCGTCCATTATATGATGCACTAATGATCGCACTAAGTATTAATCCTGGGTTGGATGTTGAAAATAGGAAGACTATTATTGTTGATAAGCTTGCGAGCGCATTAGCTAATGAGGAAAGCTATGAAATATTGATTGGTAGAGGAAATACGATTGAGGCTGTTCGTCAACGCATTCTGCTAGCCATAGAGATACTTTCTGCGTGAGGTTTACAATCATGAGTGCGCTTGATGTTGTGTTAACAGAATTTTGCAGTGATGTAGAGCGAGCGGAGCATTTACTATCTTTAATTAAAAATTTCAGAGAGTTTGGGGCCAGTACTCCACCAGAAATAGAATGTGAATCTGGAGTTTTATGGTCAACAGCTGCTTTACTACATGAAGCATCCAAGCAACGCAGGACTGATCTACCAGTTCTCTCTGGCTCGTTACAGCTGTATCTTGCTGGCCGCTTCGAGTATTGTATTAGGCAAATAGTAGAAACTGTGTCCGATGAAATTGCATCTAAAGTAAATGCATTCACTGAACTGCCAGATGTAATCCAAGGTGAGCTTAAGACTAGGACTCTGGAGATTGCACAAAATCCACGAAGATATGGATATAATGATGTTATGGTTGATTCCTTGTTAGCATCTCTAGTGGCTAGCAAAGGGGCAATTTCTGGTCCAGTAACCATAAAGTCCTCTGTGCTATCATTGACAGATTCTAATATTAAGGACCGTGTTCTTGCAGATCTTCTGAAAAGAGTTGGAGTGCAAGATTTTTGGCGTGAAATTGGTAAGCAGGCGACAGTGAAATTAGCGTTGGAAACATCCACTGATAGTGAGACAACAGTAAAGGCACAATCTAAGTTAAATGCAATAATGGAGGAGCGGAATCAAGTTGCTCATCCAACAGCAACAACACAGTTTCCCGATCCAGATCAAGTTCTTAGTTCTGCTGCTTTTTTGAAAATGTTGGCATCAAATACAGTGAATCTTGCAAAAATTTACCTGGCAACGTATAGGCCACAAGCATCTTAGTTATCCTAACAGGGCGAGATCGTGAACATTTTGTTAAAAATTAAAAATAGTTTTTTGCCTACAAAACAAATACTTATAGGCCTGTG
>NZ_JAPCJA010000008.1:0-116241 GCF_027707745.1 Aeromonas sp. QDB23 | reverse complement strand
ATGAGCGTTCACATTGGTCCGGAAATGGTGTTCACGTTGAATCGGAATTGGTGTTCATGATCGGCCGGAATATGCAACAGTTAAAGTTCATGTGAAAAACATCCTTAAAAAATTGAATCTACACTCAAGAATTGAGGTTGCAGTGTGGGTTCATAATGAAAAGATTATTTTCGATTAATGGTGATCATTATTGCATTACTGAATCACTTATAGAAAAAAGCGTCACTGAAAAGTGACGCTTGAACAGTTATAACTCTAATGTGACAGATTCGGCAGAATATCCAATAGATAGCGGCGTTGTTCTAATGGTGTGTTGCTTGTCCAAAAATCGAAAATCACATGAGCTAGCAATGGCATTAAGAGAAGTAAAACACACAACATTGCAAGCAAAGTTTTTGCTGAAACCTTTTTATTCGCAGTACCAAAATGAATCGCATTAGCTTGTTTTGGGCATGCAGAGATACAAGTTAAACAGTTTGTACACTCAATATTTCTGACTGATATAAGTTCATGAACCTGTATCCTTGATGGACATGCTCTACTGCATTTATCACAATCGTATCCCTTGCTTCGTAAACAGCTGCTGGAAGACCTGCGAATACGTAATGGTGTCAGAAGTCCCAGCAAGGAAAGCCATCCACCATAAGGGCATAGGTATCTACAGAAACCTTGCTTGAAAAACATCGTGACACTTAATACCCAGACAACAAAAATACCTGATATGGAGTTCAAGTTGAAAAAGAAGGCTCCCATTTTCATGTCAGCAGCTTGGTGATACTGACTCATCAAGTACCCTGGCAGTGCAATATTTGGAACAGCAAGAATAACTATGAACATCAGAAATGATAGAACTAGAAATTTCTGAGACTTGAGCAGTAGGTCTAACCATTTTGGCGGAGTCCACTCACCAGGTAGCAGCAAATTTCGAAAATGATGCAGCCATTCACCGACAACCCCAAGAGGGCAAAACCATGAGCAGAAGGCACGACCTAAAATGAGTCCAGATAAGGAAATAACCAAGACTGTGATTGTTGCCGCTGGGTGGTGGTAATCAGTAATGCCCAAGCTCAACAACGCTCGCAAGCCAAGACCGCCCGCTATAGGTAGAAAGCCATCTACGATATCAGGTCTAGACAGCCAAGGTAGGTCACCCTGGTGGAGTTGAAAAATATAAACACCATACTGTATTGTTACAAATCCCCACGATATAACTAAGAAATATCTAACTAAACTACGAAGTTGTTGATCACTTGAATCATAAAATGCGGATATTAATTTATATCTATAAAGCATGCCAATAGCGACAGCAAGCACGATTAAACTACTTAGTGGTGGCTTGGCTGCTACCGTCAACCATACAGCAGCGGTTAGCATCATGAACAGCTGCCAAGACCAGCCTGAACGCTCATGCCACTGGAACAACAACAGATACACCAAGCCACTCAGCATGGTTATGGTTTCAATCCCACTCATCTAGCCAACCCCCATCGAAAAAACAGCCAATCATAAACAACATTCCAGTTGTTTATTTTGATCTGGATGGGCAGTTGGCCTGGTTTGTGGCGATGACCAGATTGTAGTCTATTCTCTCGTCTTAATGAGCGGGCTATCTGAGCTTACGTTTTCAGCCCAAAAGTGGATATTGAATCTAGCATCTTCAGATAGTTCAACCCTGTGCCAATACTGAGGTGGGCTGGTTGCAAACTCTCCGGCTCGGATTACAAGCGTAATTTCAGGTATCTCTGCTGTTTCATCAGCAAAACCGTAATATGTTACCGTCCCTTCCATTACACATAACTGACCGAATACGCCAGCAGCTGTATTGTGATGGGTTAATAGAGCCTGTGGTACGTTTTCATTTGTAAAGAATGGGGTTGAACGGCGAACAACCCAATGAGCTGGTATACTATGCAGTAGCGACATGTTTTATCCTTAATAACCTATGAAATTAAGTAAGGCTGAGCATATGCTCAGCCAGCAATTATTCATCTAGAAAGAAGGCGTAGAAGTGGGAATGCAGCTCCCATCTGGTCTCCACCTACGACAAAGCCGCACATTTCACCATCCTCGCTGCGAGCTTCTGCGACCATTCCATTTTTATTCCACTTAAACTGCCATGAAAGGTCTGCACCTTTGGTTCTACCAGCTAACTGCAAAGGATATTGAAGTGTTTTTACCTTCACTAGCATTGGAGGAAGCGTTAATGGTGTTGGCTTACCAATCAGAGTTTTAGATAATGCATTGGCACCGAGAATAATTGGCTGCAAAAAGGGTCGCAATTCACCTTTCCACTCAACGCAATCACCAAGAGCATAAATGTGCTCACTCGATGTTCTCAGGTAATCATCTACTACAATTCCGCGTTTAACAGCCAGTCCTGCATTCATCGCTAAGGATAGATTCGGTTGTAGACCTATAGCTGAAATGACAAGATCCTGTTCATTGAAACTGCTGTCAGTGAGCTCTATCGTAAAGGATTCGTTGACATCTCTTCTTTGTATCGACTTGATACCTCGACCAAGTTTAAGGTCAACCCCCTGCTCCCGTAAGGCTTGCAGTAACGGTTGACTCAATGAGGCTGGCATTAATGTACTTAGTGGGCTGTCCGCCAGATCTACAAGCGTCACAATTCGGTCTTGACCCACCATATCCATAGCCAACTCACAGCCGATCAAACCAGCTCCGAGTACCATAATGCGTTTTGCATTCTTAATTAATTGTTCGGCATTGGCATAATCATTTTGGCTATTGAGGGTAACCATTTGATCTGAGTTTGGTATGGAAGGCCGTATAGAACTGGCCCCAGTTGCCAGCACTAGCTGGCCATAATAAAAATCGCCATGATCTGTGTGTACCATTTTGTTATTCGGACTAATGCTATGCACAATCGTATTAGGTGACAGAATAATACGTTGCTGTTCAGCAAATTGAGCCCCCGTCAACTTTGTCATTGCGCTGGCGGTGTAATCACGACTGACCACATGACTCAAGTCCGGCTTGTTATATTCATTGCCATTGTCAGCGGTAATAAGACGGATCGGTCTTTCACCATCTAATTTACGCAAGCTTTTTACCAACTGCTGAGCGGCAAAGCCGCTGCCGATGATGACTATATCCTGGCAGGAACCAACATCACGCTCATTTAAGGCGCTCATACACATGCCTCCACTGCGCATGGTTCGAATACCTCTTTACCGATGCCGCAGCCAGGGCAAAGGAAACTCTCCGGTACAAGGCTCCAGGGAGTGCCAGCCGCAACCAATTGATCCGGCTCGCCTAAGGCGGGGTCATAAACCCACTGGCAGACAGTGCAGAGCATTGCTTGATCATCGTCTACTCCGGCTACAACTGACTGGGTGGTCTCCTCTACAGGGGAGATATCAACAGTTGATGTTTCTTGATGGGCTGCTTTTTCTAGGAGAGGCATCTCAATCGGATGTAACGCCCATTGACGTGCGAGCTGGCGTCCGTGCTCGCGGCATTCTGCCAGTGCAGAACCATCTGGCCGCCATTTGGCTTTCAGAGAAATGCTGATATCAAAGCCTGCATCCATCAGTCGGGTCTGGATACGGTCTACTGCACCACCAGTCCAACCGTAACTACCGAATGCAGAAGCCCGCTTGTTTCTAAAGCGCAGGCCAGTGATCTCCTCCAGCATGCCTGCCACTTTAGGCATCATGACGTTGTTCATTGTGGATGAGCCCACGAGTATTCCCTTGGAGCGGAACACTTGTGTCAGGATCTCGTTCTTATCGTGGCGGGCTACGTTGTAGATCTTGACTGCGACCCCAGGGTCAACTTCGTGAATACCCTGTGCGATGGCATCGGCCATCATACGGGTGTTGTTTGACATCGAGTCATAGAACAGGGTGATACGATCTTCTTGGTAGTGGTCTGCCCACTCCAGATACTTGAGAATAATTTGGGTCGGATCCTCACGCCAGACAATACCGTGGGAGGTTGCCACCATGCTTACTGGCAGGTTGAATCCAAGCACCTCTTTGATTTTAGCTGTCACAAGTGGGCTGAATGGGGTGAGGATATTTGCGTAGTACCGTTGGCACTGCTCCATCAATTCGGTTTGATCTACTTCGTCATTGAACAGATGCTCATCACAATAGTGTTGACCGAAGGCATCGTTAGAAAACAACACTGCGTCCTCAGTCATGTAGGTCATCATGCTGTCGGGCCAGTGCAGCATAGGTGTTTCAATGAACACCAGCTGCTTGCCATTACCGATGTCGAGACTGTCGCCTGTTTTGACTGGATGGAAGTTCCATTCAGGATGATGATGGTGTCCCGTGATTGAGTCGATAGCGTTGTGAGTGCAGTAAATCGGAGTGCCTGGGATACGAGCCATCAATTCGGTCAGTGCCCCTGCGTGATCTTCCTCAGCATGGTTGATCACCACATAATCGATAAGGTTAAGGTCGATCTCTGCTGCAAGGTTTTGAACGAACTCTCGGCTGAACTTATGATCGACTGTATCAATCAGCACGTTCTTCCCTTCACGGATGAGATAGCTGTTGTAGCTCGTCCCCTTGTTTGTCTTGTACTCAGTACCATGAAAATCTCGAACTTCCCAGTCCCGTTGGCCGACCCAGTGAATGTTGTTTTTGACATGAATGGTCATCTGGCAATTCCTCAGTATGTAATAGTTGGTATTTCTTGATATCAACTATTGCAGCTAACATGCCAACCCATAACTTATTGTTTTTGTGAGATTTAATTTATTGATTTGTTAAAATGACATCGCATTGATATTGTTTAAATGACAGCATCAATGTCATTTGGACACTAACGATGATTTCGACAGACAGTTTGGCTCGTATTGCTATAGACATACAGCTGGGGATTTCACATCAAGACAGATTCCACCGCCTTATCCAGAGTATTCGCAGCCTACTGAACTCAGATGCGTCAGCCTTGCTACGGTACGAAGGAGGCCAGTTCATCCCGCTCGCCATCGATGGTTTAATGCAGGACGTATTAGGACGCCGTTTCGCCATCAAGGAGCACCCACGCATGGAGGCAATTGCTCGTGCTGGTGACGTAGTACGCTTTCCGGCAGATAGTAACTTGCCAGACCCCTATGATGGCTTGATCCCTGATCATGCAGAATTTAAGGTGCATGCTTGTGTTGGTTTACCTTTGTTCTCCGATCAAGTCTTGATTGGTGCATTGACCATCGATGGAATGAATCCTGCCCAGTTTGATGACATTAGCGATGAAGAGTTGCGTTTAGTTGGTGCGCTAGCGGCAGCGGCATTAAGTAACTCATTACTACTAGAGCGTTTAGCTCGCCAGAGCAGTGAGCCATTAATACCTTCAACACCAACAGGTGCAGATAGATTCGAGATAATCGGGCATTCTCGGGCGATGCAGCAGCTAAAGCATGAAGTAGATATAGTTGCTAATACTGATTTAAACGTCCTAATTTTGGGCGAAACGGGTGTAGGTAAGGAGTTAATAGCAAAAGCTGTACATCTTGGCTCGCCACGGGCAGATCGCAAATTGGTATATCTCAATTGCGCAGCTCTACCGGAATCCGTAGCAGAGAGTGAACTATTTGGACATGTGAAGGGAGCGTTTACAGGCGCTATTCATAACCGTGCGGGTAAATTTGAACTAGCGGATAAGGGCACATTGTTCCTGGATGAAATTGGTGAATTATCCTTATCATTGCAGGCAAAATTGCTACGTGTCATTCAATATGGAGACTTGCAGCGGATTGGTGATGACACTCCACTAAAAGTCAATGTACGTGTGCTTGCTGCAACGAATCGAGACTTGAAGAAAGCGGTCATCGATGGCGAGTTTCGAGCAGACCTCTATCATCGCCTGAGTGTTTTCCCTATACATGTACCAGCCTTGAGAGACAGAGAGGATGATATCTCCTTGCTGGCTGGTTACTTTTGCGAGTGCTGTCGAGTGAGTATGGGGTTAGAGCAACTGCGGATCCAACCTCAAGCACTGCATCTTTTGAAGGGCTATGACTGGCCTGGTAATGTGCGCGAACTGGAGCATGCCATTCATCGTGGTGCCGTATTGGCTAGAGCAGAGCAACGAAGTCCGGTTCTGACGCTTGCAACCCATCATTTCAGTATAGCTATACCACCAATGCCTCAATCTGGCATAAGTCCTACCGAAAATATGGATGACTTCGCTAGTAACCAAATGGGTTTGAGAGCATCAACTGATGCATTTCAGTCTGCGTTAATTAAAAAGGTACTAGCAGATCATAATGATAATTGGGCTGCAACAGCACGAGCCTTAGATATTGATTGTGGTAACTTACATCGTCTAGCCAAACGACTGGGGTTAAAATCATAAAGATACATAGCTATGGGCCATTATATAGTTGCATCCTGCATATTGGTTAACATATTGATTTATAGTGTTTTTTATGCACATATGGTGTAATGTGACGCTAGCATGGTATTGAGTATGTAGTTATGGACAACAAAGTTTCAATCGAAGAAATGCAAGCATTAAAAGTATTGCTTGTAGATGACCACTCTATATTACGAGCAGGAGTCAAAGCTACACTCTCAACAGATCACCTTATGAAGGTGATTGCAGAGGCTGGCAATGGTAAAGAAGGATTAGAGCTAGCAGTAGAATATGAACCAGATTTAATATTGCTTGACCTTCAAATGCCAGTGCTTAATGGATTAGAAACGCTGAAAAGAATCAGAGCAAAGAAAATAAAAAGCAAGGTCGTTATCTTTACCGAGTCAGATTTGGAAATTGATGTTGTAGAGGCGTTTAGGTTCGGAGCCAATGGATATCTTTCAAAAAATATTGAACCGCTTGATTTAATTAGCTGCATTAAGAGCATATGTGCAGATACATCAATTGAAAGTCCTCAGTTAAACAATAAAAAAATGTCAAGTTCATTATCAGAAAGTAATGTTGGAATTATTGAATCATTAAGCCATAGAGAAATTGATGTAGTAAAACTTCTTGCTGAAGGTCACTCAAACAAAGTCATTTCAAAATTATTATTTATATCTCATGGGACGGTAAAAATACATGTGAGAAACATTCTAAGAAAACTAAAATTAAAGTCTAGAGTTGCAGTTACTGTATGGGCACATAATCGAACTATTAAGTGATTATAATTTAAAAATGTACATTAATAAAAATTATCTTGATATTTTTATTGTTGCAGCTTATTGCCATTCTAGTTAATGACTCTCTTTAATCATATGCCCATAGGGTGCATATGATTTATCAATTCTGCTTGCAACGATACATGGCCTCATCCGCCAATCGGAGTAATATATTTAGGTCTGGTGGTGTAGTTGCATCATACTCCACAACGCCTATAGAACAAGAAAGGGTATATACCTTACCGCTATGTTTATTGAACTCATTGAAGGTTTGAATTACTCGTTGATTGATAGAGTCAACATTGTTCATATTGGTCTCGGGTAGTAAAACCACGTATTCATCACCACCTAATCGAGCACAGATATCAGCATTTCTAAAAATCAAGTTGATCAAGCTGGCGGCTTGGCACAATGCATCATCTCCAACATCATGACCAAATCGATCGTTTATAGATTTGAAATGATTCAAATCTATAAACAATAATGAAAGGCATCTTTTCGTTCTGAATGCATGTTGCAAATACCTCTCAGCCAGAAGAATAAAACCTCGCCTGTTGGTTATCCCCGTCAACTCATCTATTGTCGCCATTTGAACTGCACGTAACTCGCTTTCAACTGTTAATGCCAAGTCGGTAAATAAAGCTCTATCCTTTTCTCCAAAAAACCTAGCTTTACGGTCTATAAGGCACAGCGATCCGATATGCAATCCATCAGTTATTACTAATGAATGACCAGCATAGAATCGGATGTATGGCTCCCCTTGAACCATTGGATTATTATAATAAAGAGGATCTTTGGTTGCATCCTCAATAACAAGCATGCGTTCTTTAAGAAATCCATCTTTACAAAAAGAGATATTATGAAGAGGTTCATGGATGTTTAGGCCATAA
Source organism: Aeromonas sp. QDB23 (assembly GCF_027707745.1). Taxonomy (NCBI): domain Bacteria; kingdom Pseudomonadati; phylum Pseudomonadota; class Gammaproteobacteria; order Aeromonadales; family Aeromonadaceae; genus Aeromonas; species Aeromonas sp. QDB23. Next base: position 108,236 of record NZ_JAPCJA010000008.1, on the reverse strand, counting down.
CAAGGCTTGGCCCACTCGTGTTCATTGTCTCCGAATGAGATCAGGGCAATAGGCACATCAAACATGTTGCGAGCCATTCTTGTTATACGAATGAAACGCTCTTCTGTTGGGGAGTCAAGCACTTGGAGGCGGCGCAATGCATCTAAGCGAAGAAAGTGGGGATCACTGGTTTCAGAGAACGGTTGCATCCTAGCGGCCTTTTTACGTTGTGTCCGAAGCGATGTGATTATGACATCCATTTGGATATAGCTAAATAGAATGCTGGATTACGGATGACAGATTTTTAGTGCGGGTATGCGAAAATGCACATTTTTGGTTGTCTAATGAGACCATTGCTAAGGGGGCAATGAAAACTCAATCGTGTTGTTCTATGAAGGCGAGGATATCATCGATCACCCCAGATGCTTGTAAAGCGCCGTGGCTCGAACTGGATTTTAAATTAATCATAATAGCAAAACTGCTCTTTCAGTTGCTCTACTCTACCTTCGGCTTTCATTTTTTTAAGCATTAAGGCCAAATCTTTAGCTAGCCTTGAGTGTTTCTTATTAATATACGCATAGCCTGCCAAGGTATCAACAATTCCTGCGGAATATATCTTATTATACTCGGTCGATTCCGCAAGCAATGCATGCTTGCTCCTATCAAATACCAGAGTTTGTTCAACAAATACATCAACGCGTCCTTTTATCAGTTTTTTCAATCCCTGCTCAGTTGTGTTTACCTCTGTCGGTAGGGGTAAGGTAATAAGCTTGGAAAGCGCATCTTCGGCGCGTTTTGAGCCTCGTCTGAACTCAACTCTTAATCCTTCCTTATCTAGGCTATGCCAGGAATTATACTTTGATCTGTTGTCATACACATAAGCTTCAATAGTTACGTTGAAATGTGATTCATTCACTCTGATCAAGTTGGTTGTTTGCTGTTGGTATTCAAAGGCCCGATGAATTTCACCATCAACACTGCCATCCTCCGCGAGGATCGGCGCTCTTCCACCAGGAACGCCTTGATATAGAAATTTGTATCCCAATCTAGAAAATGCCTCACTATAAATATTATATAGCCAACACCCATACTTTGAATGATAAGTGTCCTCTGAACTAACTAGAACTATTTTGGTTTCAACAGCAATAGCACATGAAGAAAGTGTCGTAAGGAGAATGAACAATATGTTTCTTATATTGTATTCTGAAAGCATACATACCCCACATTGACACATCCCACTTTTAATATAGCTCATGTTAAAAAATTAGCCATGTAAAATCAAATGATGTTTACAACAGGTCTCACGAGATATGGATTTGCACCACTTAAACTGTGTCTCTTCCCAAATAGTTTGAGCTGCTGAAAGTTAATGTATAGAAATTCGAGTGGCTACTCACCAATGCGTATTTATCGGCAGGCAATTAAAAAGATGCGCTGAAACAAAATAAGAAAAACTCATCATGACTAGGATATATTTTTATACGGTTAATTCCTTTTGCCCGTATATGAATAATAATCTGTCACAGACATGCTCAGATAGTTGAATTGTTGGCGACAGCTCTTTATCGTTGCACTTTGCATGAATACATCTCTTCATCTGCTTGCCGCAGTAGTTGATCTAAATCCGGTGGCATGGTCGCATCGTAAACAACAATGCCTAGAGAACATGAAAGTTGATATGGCTTCCCACTATTGCTATTGAAATCATTCGTTGCCTGATATAGTCGCTCTTTAATTCTGTGGCAATTTTCACCACTCGTCCCTGGTAAAAGAACGACAAATTCATCTCCACCAAGACGAGCGAATATATCTGCATCTCGAAATACTCGGCATAATAACTCGGCCATATGTTGCAATGCGTCATCGCCAATATCATGACCAAACTTATCGTTAATTAGTTTGAAGTGATTTAGGTCTAAAAAAAGTAAGGCCGCTGGGTGTTTTACACGAAATGCATATTTCAAACTTTTTTCGGCGAGCAGCATGAATCCTCTACGGTTAGTTATCCCCGTCAATTCATCTATGGTTGCTCTCTGAACGGCTTGTAACTCACTCTCAACCATGGATGCCAAATCAGCTAACAGCGCTTGGTCTCGTGGGCTAAAACCCCTGGGTTTAGAGTCTATGATGCACAATGTACCCAGCTTCAAACCGTTCCCAACTTCTAGTGGATGGCCTGCATAGAAGCGAATGTGTGGTTCCCCCGTGACTAAGGGGTTGTCAGAAAATCGTGGATCTTGGGCCGCGTCTTCAACTACAAACAGTTCTTCACCGAGAATTGCATGACCACAAAAAGAAATGTCTCGCGGTGTCTCCAATACCGGCAACCCACAACATGACTTGAACCACTGTCTGTTTTCATCCACCAATGAAACCAATGCGATGGGCACATCAAACATGTTGCGAGCCATCCTGGTAATCCGGTCAAAACGCTCCTCTGCGGGGCTATCAAGTATCGCTAATCGGCGCAATGCGTCTAAGCGAAGCCGTTCGTTATCCGGTACTTCTGGGCTTTGCATCAACATCTCCTTGTTGTGTGGGCAGTGTCTGCCGCCAACATATACAGTGTGTCTCTACGTTTGATGTACTGACAGTCTATTACAGTAGATAGACCTATCATTGTGAGCCATATCTCTTTGGTGACAGAGGCAAGGTTTACAAGCTTGGTAACGTGGGTGTAGATAGCTTTACCACCAAGAATCCACCTGGTGCCCTCTATTTTTGTTCGGCCATCCTAGCAAAATGCCACGTCTCAGTTAACCGATTTGTCATTAATGAACTGACCTCATATCATAAAGTCTCCCAGCTTTTGCATCTGGAGCCAACGAGATGGTCAGAGTCATTTTTCAAGCCAAAGTACATACCAGTGTTGACTCCGGCAGGTGGGTCGAAGTCCCGCGTTTATGTTTACAACACTGTGTCGTGGAGGATTTCAAGGCTCACACTAGCTGGAGAAAACTGATCTCATCTTTAGAGCTGGACGAGACTCTGGAAGCGCACACCAATAGGTTGTTTGGTGATGCTAGGCGATTAGACCTGAGCGCAGCACCTGAAGGTGTTTCTGTAGATGAGTTCGGGGCTTTGGCTATTGTGACTATAGATTTGATGTTGTGCGACCAATCCCATTAAAAAATAGCAGATTCATACACTTATGGTTGTCGTTATTCGGTCATTGCCTTCATCGTAGACAAACCTTAACGTTCTGATTGCATGCAAGGTTGCAAGCCGTCATCGAGGAGTGTGCCCTAAATGGTGGGCGTTCAGGTTGGAGGGAGTGATCACAATCATGGGCTCATTCAAATCTTTCTAGTATAGTTAGCCCCTCAGACCTTTTCAGACAGGATGTCGGTGTAATGAGTGATAAAACCCAGTGGAAAACATGGTCATTGATTTCCCGCATGCGTCTTGGGTTAGTTCTGCTTTTCGTCCCCATATTAATTCTCGGGGCCATTTATTACTATCATATGACCGTCACTCTGCAACGTGATTTACAGCAACAGTTAGTATCCAAGAATGATCAACTTCATAATGTTTTGATTAAGCCATATATTGATACCCTCACAACACAGTTTGAGCTTATCTATCGCAATGTTGATTATAAAGACTTTATAGATAACAAGATCAAACATCAGTCTGAATACTTAAAGGACTGGCGGCGTTATCAGGAAACTGCTGGGCTACAATACATCTATGTTGGCACAGAGCATCGACAATTGCTTGTTCATCCTGAATGGCAACCAGACTCAAATTTTAACCCACGCATAAGGCCATGGTATCAACTTGCCGTTAAAAATAAAGGCAAGATGGTTTGGACTGAACCATATTACGACTACATTTACGGAACGCTATCCCTCTCATTAGCTAAAACAATTGAAGATCCGACAGGGAAGTTAGTTGGTGTTTTTTCAATTGATACATTACTTCAACCCATATCAAAGTGGCTTAATTATAAGCAAGATGCTGGGTATCAGATGTTGGTGAATGGGGCTGGTAAGATGTTAGTTCATCCAGATAAAGAGCTAATGTTTACGCCCATGAAAGATATGACTTGGCTTTCGAAGTTCACAAAAGACAAAGGCGTATTCCATGATAAAGAATCTGGGATGTTTGTGGCATATAATAAAGTCGATGGTCAAGACTGGATCTTGGTTAGTGTTGTTCCAGAATCTACCTTACAAGGTGTCATTGAAAGTGTATCACTTAATGTTCAAGGGATCATCGCACTAACCTGCATCCTTTATCTATTGCTCGCGCTATCATGGTCTCGTTATTTTCAACGTATGCTCAATGAGCTTTATGGTGTTATTAGGTCAAGTCGTAATAGCTCATTGAAAACACCCAAAAATAGAATGGTTGAGTTATCACATGTGTATGAGGAAGTGGCAAAATCGACACATGAATTATCAGAGGCTCGCTTACAGGCTAATGTTGACCAACTGACAGGTTTATACAACCGTAGATTTTTTGACATAAAGCTTTCTCAGCTGTTAAAAAAGCAAGAACCATTTTATTTAGCGCTGTTAGATTTAGATGACTTTAAAAAAGTGAACGATACGTTCGGGCACCAAACTGGTGACTCTGTATTAAAAAGAGTAGCGAAACTTGGAAATTCAATTTTTTATGAGCATGGCTGGTTCTGTCGATATGGTGGAGAAGAATTAGCTGTATTGTTTGAAGTGGGCTCTGGGAACTTATCGATATCTTTACTGGAGGCATTAAGGCATGGTGTTGAGCATCTGGACTGGCGTGAAGATGCTCTTCGAGTAACACTCAGTGGTGGGGTTGCTGTTAGTAAAAAAGATATTAGTGCAAAAGAGCTTATAAATGCAGCTGACATTCAGGTTTACAACGCTAAACGCGATGGTAAGAATCGAATTTACGAGTGCATATCAATAACTACTGTTCATGACACCATGTAGCGTGAATCCCATATGATTGATATATATGCAAGAAATAAATTGAAGTTTTACTATTCAGTGCCTTAGGCACTAATTTAACCAGTTATTGTAAGGGTATCTCCTTCGATAGAATTCGTTATTAGATTGTTATGACCTTCAATTATGAGTGTTTATTGATGAAATAATAGCCGTGGGTGTACAAAACTGGTTTATCTTCGCTGCGTAGCAGCGGAATAATGGTGAGCTGCTTAAATTTCATTGATGCTCTCATAATTAGTAAATGGACAGTTTTCCGAATTTTTCAAGTGGGGTAAATGAAATAAATTTCAAAAAATGATGAGATTGGTTGTTTTTGAAGCATTCTGTAGGGATTCGCCTATCAGAAACCTCGATTTAGTTGCACACCCCATGCTGAATCCGCCCCACCAAATTCACAACAGCCTGAACCCCCATCTGTGTAGTCAATAACTCGGCTGGAGCCACGCCACCGAGGCCCCAGGCTGGTCTGTTTAGCCATGACAACGCCTTGGCAGTATCGTTCTTGTTGAGGGATAGTGCCGCATCGAGGGCCTGCACAACGCCGTATACCCTAGCCCCCTGAGAGATTGATAGGGTAGCCCCAATCCTCAGCTTGCGAGCAACAGTGCTCCTGCTAATGCCTGCTAAGCGGCATATCAAACCCGTATCGGTACTCATCAATTCAGCCAGTCGATGAATGATGCCAGGAGCTACGCCAGCTATGATCCAGAGATGTGCACTCAGTGGATCTTGAGGGATGTTGAGAGTCGTCATAAGGGTGGGGGCTGAACTAGCCTGCGTACTGGGTTGATAAACTGAAAGTGACATATTTTACTGTTCCCATATTGACAATGATTTGTTCTCATCATCGTACTCGATGTTCAGATTTTCTGACAGTTACCTCACTGGTTATAATTGTTGATGTTGCTGCTGCTATGGAGGGCACACGCCCCCTCCATGAGCGAATGAACGAACTGAATCATGTTCATGGCCTATACCTAGAAATATGGCCTCATTCAGCAAATCCATTGTAAGAAAATAATAGCTTTATATTCAAGCTACAGCATTTCTTTAAGCCAAAAAATTTGCTCTGCATTTAGTTGGTTTTGGTCACTCAAATCTTTCATTTCTTGTACGAAAGTAGAGAGTTCATCTTTTATATTCTTCTTTATACATCTCCTAACATAGCTTTCATATAAGCTATTAACAGATGGAGGGAAATTCGTTTCCTGTTGCACCTTTATAGCTGCATTAGAATTGGTTGCACTCCTTAACTTTTCTCTTGTAGCTTTGCTGATATTGTTGTCAATATAGTAATTCATCAACGTTTCGAGGCTGTGTCCAGTGATCTTAGATAAATCTTGAATAGGCACTCCGCTTTCTAGTGCTTTTTTGGCAAAAGTATGTCTGGCATCATATAGTCGGCCTATCTTAGGAAAATTAAACTCTTTTTTAACTGCCTGCCAAGTTTTCTGATAAAGGCTCGAAGTTACATGGGGGGCCTTTGCGTCGCGACAACAAGGAAACATTAACTCACCCTCTCGATCACTCAAACTTTTTAGAATTTTGTATTTCGCTACATAATTCCAGTATGAGTCAGACTCAATAGCAACAATGCGTGCAGCCTTGTTTTTACTAATTTGCTCAGGAATACGTATGGATCTATCATTAATATTAAAATTGTTGCTTGTGTTTCTATATATTTCAGAGTTTCTTGCCCCGCATAGGAACATGGTTGCAACTATGATCTTGGAATCCCCACCACCTGGAGTGTCTTCATTAAAAATAAATTCCACGACTTCATTTGTGGGGTCAGTATATGTTGTGACAGGCCTCTTAGGGTTTCTTGGGAACAGAAAAATATGCCTATCAATTTTATTCTTTGGTAAATAGGTGCACGTAACACACATATTAAACAAGCTGTTTAATAAGGAATAGTATTTCCTCATTGTTTCTGATGTTATTGGCGTTTCTTTGTTCTGCCAATACTTTTTGAATATTACTGGATGATCTTCATTAAATTCAGATAGCTTTAGGTCTAACCATGGTTCAAAGGCAGATGAGATTTCCCTTATTGTTTTGTCGGTAACAGGGCTTAATGAATTTCTCTTGTTTGATTTATTTTCACGGTCGTTTTTATAATGCTCTAAAAGATATGTTCTCAATGTAAAAGACTGATATTTCCACTTTTCTGGATTAATCTTTTCAGCATCACTAACTAATCTCTTAAACTCTTCCTTAGCCTGTGTAACGCTAAAAAAACCTTTTTGGTAATGTCCACTTTTAGTGCGAGGCGTCCAATTGCCAATTTTCTGCCTCCGATTTTTATCGTAAACAATATAGAATGTCTTAACACTGTTTCCGATTCTTAGTTTTAATCTTGGTTTGTTCTTTTCATTATATTTTTCATCGTCAGAACTATAGTGCGTTAATTCAACACATTTATTTTTATCATTAATAAATGGAAGACTATCTATGTACTGGTCTTTAAAGGTAAATGAGAATTTCCCTTTAATTATGGCCGCAGGGTGACCCTGGAGCAGCGTCTTAAGATCGAACTCTTCTTTGCGTATGGATGTAGCCGGATTTTTGGGAGCCATTGGGTACCACCGAAAAATGTTCTATTGAGACATTATAGCGGCAAAATAGCGCAAAAGTAGAGTTGAATGGCGTGAATAGCTCTTAAATAGCGCAAAACTGGCATCGATTGCGCCGCTCACAAAACAAGCAGCCTGGTTGTTTATGAATGTTTTTTGATCTATAAAGCTATGTTTTTAAAGGAAATATTTATAATTCCTAATATTTAAGAAATCTTATAACAGCCTATTTAGATAGATTTTTAAGCAATAAACATCCCTTAGGAGGGGACCGCTCTATCCTACTGAGCTACGGGAGCTGTGTGGCGGACATTATACAAGAAGCAACTCCCTTTTAAACCCTTGATTCTTATTCCAATATTGCCAAATCCCCATTCTGGATGTTAAACGGCGAATATTTGTTCTGGCTGCTGATGATGGCGCCATCGTCAAATACCTGCACCACCTCGAACAGGCCGTCGGCCGGATTGCGCATCATGCGCGACTTGCCGTAGGGGTCGATGAAGTCGGCGTTGTGCTGGATGCGGAACTGGTCGCCGAGCTTGACGCCGTTGCGCCGCCCCAGATTGATGTAGGGGCCGCGTTCGTTCTGACCGACCACCCGAGCGGTGACCGGGGCGCAGGTAAGCTGGGCCACCAGATCCTGAGCGGCTTGTTGCAACTGGTAGTTGACCTCCTGGCCATAGCTCGATTGCCAGAACTGGCCGCTGCTGCTGCCCACCTGTTCCCGCTTGTCAAAGGTCCAGGTGGCGCGCCCTTCGTAAACCTTGCGGTTGATCAGGCTGCCGTTGATGCCGTCGAACAGGTAGAGCTGCATGCGAAAGTTGCGCACGGGATCCTCATACCAGCTGGTCAGCTGATTGCCCTGCGGCTCGATGGAGAGATCGTCGATGCTGCCGAGCACTAGATACTGGCTGTCGGTGCGCAGGCTGAGCGCCTTGATCTCCTCGAGGGCGCTGCGATCCCCCTGCTGCAGATGGAGCGGATCGATGCGCAGGTTTTCATCCAGCCACTGGCGCACCGCGACCCCTTGCGGCGCATTGGCGAGAGTTTCGAATAGCCGCCGCGAGAGGTTTTCCGGCATGTCGTCCATGGCGCCATAGCTGGCCTGATCCGGATAGCGCAGCCGTAACCTGACCAGTGTCAAATCCTTGGCGAAGTGCTGGGTCTGGCAGATCTGGCGCTCGGCCTGAATGTCGGCCACCAGGGTGATGTACATGCGACCGTTGCGCACCTCTTCTCGCTTGAGGCGGTATTGGCGAATGTCGCCGCCGGAGCGGATCTGGATCTGCTCGGAGCGCAGGCTGCCATTTTCCAGACGCTGGACGCTGGAAACGGCCGCGCCGCTGGCCAGCAGTGCCTGACGCAGGGCATCGCGGGTCGCCTGCTCGCGGGCGTAGACTTCATCACCCCCCAAAATGGCGGCGCTGCCCTGCGCTTCGATCAGTTCGGCACGGGCGCTCAGGCTGGCCAGCAGCAGGGTCAACAGCAGCGGTAATTTCATAACAGATACCTTGAGTTGGCGGGCAGGCGCGCCATTTTGGAGGAAATGGCGCCCGCTGGCCGACATGGATCACAACACTTACCGGGTGGCAGCGCACGCTGGCGCTGACAATGACCATTAAAAAGCAAGAATCATGCCTCATTCCCGGCTCAAGCTTTGTCCGGCGCGTCCGATAATAAGTCAGGTGCAGATACAGGAAAGGTATCCATGAACAAACTCATCACGGCGTTGGCGTTCGCCCTGGCATTGGCCGGGTGCGGCTCCGACCCTATCAATCGGGATCAGGGTGACCCCCGCCAGGCGGCGCAGGGGATGGAGCTCAACTGGCTGGTGGCGCGTATGACCGATCAGCTGATGGAGCGCAAATCTCTGACCACCCTGACCGAACCCATAGCAGTGGCTTCCTTTGTCGATCTCGATACCCTGCAGGATACCAACTGGATGGGACAGCAGATTGAGGAAAGCTTTATCTACGAGCTCAACCGCCGCGGCGAGGTGGTGGTGGACTTCAAGCTGACCGGCAGCATCAAGGTGACGCCGCAGGGGGATTTCGTGCTGAGCCGCAACTACAAGGATCTCTCCTCCCGTTTGCCCATCTCTCGCATTCTGGTCGGCACTTTCAGCCGCAACAGCAAGGGGATCCTGGTCAACGCCCGTGTTATCGACATGCGCACCAAGATGGTGGAGACCACGGCCCAGAGCCTGCTCCCGCAACAATATCTGTTCGGTGCCAACAACTCGTTTGGCCGGGCATCGATCAATCGCGGTTATCTGATGCGTGACAGTCAGGCCAGACCGGGTGGCCATCTGGTCAACCTGACCCCGTGAGGAGCGAATCATGAAAATCCTGTTTGGTTGCCTGTTGGCACTCTTGCTCACCGGTTGCAGCGGTAACCGGGTGGTGGATTACACCCAGGGTGGCAAGCCCGATGATTTTCCGGTGCTCAAGGCGGTGGGGTATGCGGTGATCGACATCCAGCCCGGCCCCTCCCAGTCTGAGAAGATGTTGCAAGCCATTCGCGCCTCCAAGATGGATGCCTATCGCGAGCTGGCCGAGCAGCTCAATGGCCAGCAGGTGCGCGGCCAGAGTAGCTACCGCGATCTGACCCAGACCTCCAACTCGCTGGATGTGTCTGTGGCGGGCGTGGTGCGCGGTGCGCGGGTGGTTGCCTCCTATCCGCGCGGTAACACCTATGCCACCGAGATGGAGCTCGATACCCGCGCCCTCTACAACATCAACCAGTTGATGGCCGGTCAGTTCTGAGTTGATAGGCAGGGCCTGAAACAGGCATCAAAACAAAAGGCGAGCAGAGTGCTCGCCTTTTGTCGTTGTGGGCTGGTTAACTCCCCATCAGCACCGGCGGTACTGCGGTGGGTTTCACATCCTCGCTCGGGTAGCAGCCCAGCACCTTGATATAGCGGGTGATCTTGGTCAGCTCCACCAGTGCGGCCTGCATCGCCGGGGTCTGCAGGTTGGCGGAGACATCGAGATAAAACATCTCTTCCCACGGGTTGCCCTGCACCGGACGGGACTCCAGTTTGGTCATGTTGATCTCGTGGCTGCGCAGCACCAGCAGCGCCTCGACCAGCGAGCCCGGCTTCTGGGAGGTGGACATGATGAGGGTGGTCTTGGCCGGGATCTGCGGCGCCACGTCGATGGGCTTGCGCGCCACCACGATAAAGCGGCTGTAGTTCTCTTTCTGGTTGGCCAGCTGCTCGGCCAGCACGTCCAGACCATACAGCTCGCCACCGGCGGCGCTGCCGATAGCGGCGGCCTCTGCGCTCGCCAGCTCCTTCACCTTCATCATGGCGCTGGAGGAGGAGTCGCAGATCTCGTGACGGGCCTCTTCCAGCTTGCTCAGATAGTGGGAGCACTGCTGGAACACCTGCGGGTGGGCATAGAAGGTCTTGATGCGGCTTAACTCGGTCGGTACGGCGGTGAGGATGCAGTGCTCGATGGGGTAGGTAAGCTCGCCAACGATGGAGAGGCTGGTGTGCTGCATCACGTCATAGACTTCGTTGATGGAGCCCGAGCTGGTGTTCTCGATGGGCAGCACGCCAAAGGCGGCGCGGCCCGACTCCACCGCATCCAGCACTTCACGGAAATTCTGGCAGTTCACCTCGATCACCTGATCCTTGTAGCGCGCCAGATATTTGCGGGCGGCAAGGCTGGAGTAGGAACCGCGCGGCCCCAGATAGGCGACGCTGGTCATCGGCTCCTGCTGCTCCGGGTTGAGCAGGCTCTGCAGATAGGCCTGCTGGGAGAGCACAGAGTCTTCGATGATGGTGTGGTAGATGCGGGTGATGTACTGGGCATCCAGCCCCAGCACGCGCCCTTTCTGGATCAGGGCGACCAGCAGCTCCTGCTCCCGCTGGTGGTCGCGGATGGGGCGCGGGTTGGCCTGTTTGGCTCGGGCCACCTCGATGCTGAGGGTCTTGCGTTTCGCCAGCAGGGCAAGCAGCTCCTGATCCAACCGGGTGATGTCTTGTCTGATCTCGTCGAGCGTTGCCATGATTGTTCCCTATCCAAGTAATCGATTGATATTAATGCAAAAAAAAGCCTCCGCTAGGGGGAGGCTCGATTCGTCTTTGCTTTCTGGTCACACGACGACAGGCCTTCCCTCAAGCGGGCCGGATAAACGAGAAAGCAAAGAAGAATGTTGGCTGCATGGTCAAAATCCTGATGGTAACGCCCTAACCATTAAGGGATTTGCCGGTCTGATGCAAGTAAAACTTGCCCACGGACGGTGATGGGGGCAGGGTATCCGGTTAAGAAAATGGCGTATGAATGAAGTTCTATTGACGCTGTTTTGACGGCAACCACGCAGTGGAGGAGGTAAAGACGATGACGATTATTTTCGATCTGGGACGGGTGGTGGTGAGCTGGGATCCGGTCGGCATAGTGCGTTCGGTGCGTGGCCCGCAAGGGGCCGAACAGTTGGCGGAACAGCTCTTTAACCACCCGGACTGGCTGGAGGTAGACAGAGGTACCATGTCGCTCCACACCATGGCCCGCGAAGCACAAACGCGCACCGGCCTCTCCGCGGCACAGAATCTGGCCATTTTGCAGGCAGTTCCCGCCTCCCTGCTGCCAGATCCCGCTATGCTAACCCTGATAGCCGAGCTGCACGGGGCGGGGCACACCCTGTATGCCCTCTCCAACATGGGTCATGCCAGTATCGACTGGCTGGAGCAGCATCAGGATTTCTGGCGCTTCTTCAGCGGCAAGGTGGTCTCGGCGCGGGTGCGGATGATGAAGCCGGAGCCGGATATCTATCGCTATCTGCTGGTGTCGTTCGATCTGAAACCGGCAGAGTGCCTCTTCATCGATGACAGTCCCGCCAACATTGCGGCCGCCGAGGCCCTCGGCATCAGGGGGATCGTCTTCACCGATGCGGCAAGTTGCCGTCAGCAGTTGGGTGAGCTGGGCTGTTTGCCCGCCACCGGCAAGGGGTGATGCCCCTGTGGGAGCACTATGGAGCATGGCCGGTTTCGCAACTGGTTGAGTCACTATCCCGAAGCGACCCTGATTATCGCCTGCAAGGATGGCAGCGGTTATCAGCTCTGCATCGAGGCGGAAGGAGAGTGCCTCTGCCTGACCGACAGCGAGGGAGGGCGCCTGACCTTTACCTCGCTGGATCAGGCGCAGGGTTTCTTGCGAGCCCATCTGGTTCATCAGGCAAGATTGCGAATTTATGACGCCCAAAATGAAGATTTAGCAGCAGAATCACAGGAAATAATCATCAAGTTTTAATTTTAACCAGACTCTTTAAGGGTCTATTCAGCTTGTTTCCCGCACAATACTGCACCTGTTCATCATTCGGAGCTGTTTAATGGGTGCCAATGTTGTTGTACTGAATCAGGGATATGATCACTCTTTTCAAGCCAGGGAACAGCTGCTGATTGAGCGACTGGCAAGTTTTGACGAGCTGATTGTCTCTTTTTCGGGACGGTTGGAATCCTGCTACAGCATCGATCTTTGCCGTGCCAGCGGCGTCAAGATCCGCGCCATCACCCTCGATAACCCGACCCGCAGCCGCAGCGAAGTGGCCCGTGCCCGCCGTTATTGCCAGCGTTATGACATCGAGCACTGGATCGTCAAGAGCGACGAGATCGTCTTCTGTGATCGCCTGCCAAATATGGAGGGGCTGATCGACCCGGTTCGCCGCATTGGTGAGCATGTGCAGAGCCGTCCCGAGTGGGCCCACCTGCCCTTGCTGATCCCGGCTGCGGTGGAGGAGCGGGATGACTATCTGGCCCAGTTCGGCTCACTGCCTGCCAATACCATCTGGTTTTTTGCCGACAACGGGGTGATGAGCCGCGATTTTCGCTATGGCTTCAACAAGCGTCAGCTCGGCCGCTGGGGCAAGGGGAGCAACGGTTGCCTGAGCAATCGCTTCACCAATCCACGGCTGCTCAAGCAGCGCTATCTGCGGATGGTGGATCAGGCAGAGCAGATACTGGCCGACATGGGACTGGACGAGGCGCAGGTCTTTTTCCATACCCTGTGCGACTGCTCCACCATCCTGGCCCGGGTGAGTCTGCCCGAGCATCAGCGTGCCCAGGCCTTTGATATGCAATCGGATATTTTGTCTGCTCTCAAGGGAACCGAGTTCGATCTGGTGACCCTGGATATGGCGCAGAAAGAGCGGCACGATCTCGCCATCTAGCTTGCGGGAGGAGCGGGGGGCAAGAACGTGAGTGCTGTCATAGGCAAGGGGTCACGGGACTGTTTATACTGTCGCCCTTTCATCCGTTACCGAGCTTCGCCCTATGAAACCCTTGTCCCGTCTGCTGGTTGCCCTGTGTCTCACTCCCGTGCTGGCACAGGCGGCTCCTCTCTCTCAGGTAACACTGCCCGATGGCCGGCAGGTTCAACTCAACGATGACTTCACCTGGGAGTATCTGGTGGTCAAACCGGCAGACCCCGTGCAGAGCGTGGCTGCCAAGGAGAACTCGGGGGCCGTGGTGGCGGTCGCTGCCCCGGTGCTGACCGATCAGGCCAAGGCCAATCCGGAACTGCTCGCCCAGATGGCACGCGACGGTGTGGTGGTCAAGCTGGACAAGATCGAGGGATCTGACCCGCTGGCGCTGACCTTTATGGTGAGCAATACCGGCAGCCGCAATGTGGTCGGGGTGCGTGGCATGGTGACCCTGTTCAGTGCTGACGGGGTGCAGCTGAGCCGTCAGGAGGCCCGTTTCTGGGTCGCCGAGAACCGCCTGCCGGAGACCTATCTGCGCAAGGGGCAAGCCCGTCCATCGCTCGCCCTCGAGATCCCCCGTCCCGCCGGATTGACCGGTCAGCCGCTGGTGCGGGTCGAAATTGACGAGGTGGTCTTCCGCTGATTTTTTCGCAGATCCGGCCCATGCAAACTGTGTGGGCCGGCAACTTGTTGCCGCTGACACCTCCAGCAATATCTGCTTACATCTGACATGGTTTTGCAACAGCTTGCCGCTCGGCAAGCAGGGAACCTCGCCGCACAATGACTCCATACCTGCTCGTAGCCAGTAGCCACGGGCCCAATCACATGGAGTTATCATCATGAAAAAAGCAACCGTCTCTCTTCTGGTTCTGGCCGGGTTTGCCTCTACTTCCGCCATGGCGCAGGATGCCTTCAGCTACGCCAAGGGTGGCCTGACCTGGGCACACACCAAATCCGACTATCTGAGCCACAACAAGTTTCTGTTCCCCCGTGATGCCAGCAGTGAGGGGACTCGCGATTTTGGCGGTGTAACGCTGGATCTCTCCAAATCGTTCGCCAACAACTTCTACGGCCGTCTGCTCTCCGAGGGCACCTCTGCCCAGCACGGCAATGACAGCATGGGGATTGGCAGTCTGGGTATCGGTGTGTTTACCCCGCTCAGCACCGGCCTGAACCTCTACGGTGAAACCGGTCTGATGGGTTACACCATGGAGCGTGAGCGAGCCTATGACTTCAGGGGTTGGGATACTGTGCTCCGTAAGAGCAGTGGCAGCATGTACGGTGAAGTGGGCCTGCGCTACGACATCGGCGATATCGAGCTCTCCACCGCTTATCGTTACGCCAACATGACCGACGATATGCACGACTTCAAGGTGGGCGGTGCCTACAAGCTCAACCAGAATTGGGCACTGACTGCCGATTACACCTATCGCAACTGGGATCTGCAAAAAGGTTCCATCTCCAGCCTGGGTGTGAAGTACAGCTTCTAATTTTCCTTCCCGTAGTCCGTAGTGTCTTGATTTTTACCCATGGCGTTCGCCATGGGTTTTTTCTTTTTCCGGTGATCCCTTTTTTCTCCTTGTGTCGTATCAGTCGCAAATAGTTATACAACTTTCATTTTTTTGTATAACTGCTATAACTGAATCAAGACTTATACAAGGAGTGTCATCATGTACAAGATTAAAGTCGGTATCAGTGCCTGCCTGCTGGGCCAAGAGGTGCGTTTCGATGGGGGCCACAAGCGCTCCAGCTTCTGCGAACGGGATCTTGGCGCTCACTTTGACTATCACCCCGTCTGTCCCGAGATGGCCATCGGTCTAGGGGCGCCTCGCGCCGCCATCCGGCTGGTCAAGCGCCACGGCGAGATCCGCGCCGAGGCGAGCAACGGCAGCTTCGATGTCACCGAAAAGCTGATTGCCTTCAGCGAGCAGAAGGTACGTCAGCTCGACTTTATCTCCGGTTATATCCTCTGTGCCAAATCACCCAGCTGCGGTATGGAGCGGGTCAAGGTCTATGGCGCCAACAACGAGGGGAGCGCCAAGGAGGGGATTGGCCTCTTTGCCAAGGCGTTGATGGAGGCCAACCCCCTGTTGCCGGTGGAAGAGGATGGCCGCCTGTGCGACCCCATCCTGCGGGAGAACTTTGTGCTGCGGGTCTTCGCTTACCACGACTGGCAGCAGCTCTGCGCCCGCGGCATTACCGCCTCTGCGCTGATCCGCTTCCACTCTCGCTACAAGTATCTGGTGCTCTCCCATGCCACCACCCACTACCGCATCCTCGGCAAGCTGCTCGGCAATCTGGGCAAGTCCACCAATTTGCAGGAGGTGGCCGACAACTACATCAAGGGATTGATGACGGCGCTGACCCTGCGAGCCAACCGCCGCAGCCACACCAATGTGCTGATGCACCTGCAGGGCTACTTCAAGCGAGTGCTGACCCCGGCCCAGAAGCAGGAGCTTGCCGATACCATCGACAAGTACCGCACCGGCATCTTCCCCTTGCTGGTGCCGCTCACCCTGATCCGTCACTACCTGCGCGAGTACCCCAACCCCTATCTCGCCGAGCAGGTTTATCTCAATCCCCATCCCGATACGCTCAAATTGCGCTACGGGCTCTGAGAATGCTGTTTTGTGCGGTCGAGCAGGTCTATCTCGACCTTCACCCCGATACGCTCAAATTGCGTTACGGGCTCTGAATCCGTTCTGTTGCCCCGGCGCATGATTTGCGCCGGGGAGCCTTACCCCTCTGTTTGATGGACGTTGTCATGTCTGATTTATCGCAAGAAGTTGCTCCTCTCGCTGATGAGGGGATCTACCCCATTCGCGAGGTCTCCCGCCTCACCGGCGTCAACGCCGTGACCCTGCGAGCCTGGCAGCGCCGCTACGGGTTGGTACAACCGGCTCGCACTGAAAAGGGCCACCGCCTCTACAGCGAGCAGGATATTCGCCAGATCGGCGAGATCCTGAGCTGGCTGGAGCGGGGGGTGAGTATCGGGCAGGTGAAGGGACTCTTGAGTGAACCCCATTCTGAGCCAGTGAGCGATCACTGGCAGCAGACCCTGGAGCAGTTCAGTCAGGCGTTGCTCGCCTTCAACCAGCGCAAGGCGGAGGCCGAGCTCAACGATCTGCTGGCGAGCTACCCGTTCGAGCTGGTACGCAGCCGTGTACTGCAACCGCTGGTGGAGCGGCTGCTCGGGCTGTGGCGCGAGCGGCCCGATGGCGATCTGCTGCAACAGGTGTGGCTGGGCTGGCTCCATACCCGCTTCGCCCGCCACCTGATCGAGCAGGAGAAGGGCGTGCCGGTCACGTTGGCGAGCTGGGGACAGGTCGGCCCGCTCGATCTGGTGTGGGCCGCTTACGAGCTGATCGGTCAGGGCTATGAGGTGCAACTGCTGGGCGCGGTTGAGCCGCGCCATGCCAGCCTGCTGGAAGGACGCGCCGCCACCCCCTGGCTGGTGCTGCTGGGGGCCGGGCTTGGCAAGCAGGAGCAGGCCGCCGACTGGCCCGCAGGTACGCGCCTGTTTGGCGAGCTGGGGCGCCTCTACGATGATGAGTGGCTTAAAGCCCACGGCTGGCAGGCGAGCCTTGCCGAGCTGATGGTGGACGTGACTGCTGTGGCTGGTGCCAGCGGACGCGGGAGGAAAAAGTCATGAAGCTGGTTTGGTTGCGCAATGATCTGCGCCTTGCCGACAACCCGGCCTTGCGGCATGCCTGCGCTGATGATGAGCCGGTGGCCGCGCTCTTTATCGTCTCCCCCACCCAGTGGCGGCAGCACAAGATGGCCCCCATCCGTCAGCGCTTTATGTTGGCGCAGGTGGATGAATTGGGCCGTGAGCTGGCGGCGCTCGGCATCCCGCTCCATCTGCTGCGAGTGGAGACCTTTGCCGAGGTGCCCGCTGCGTTGGCTGATTTAAGCCGGGAGCTGGGGGTGACCCAGCTCTACGCCAATCAGGCCATCGAGATCGACGAGCAGCGTCGCGACCACGCCGTCAGCGCCGCACTGGCAGAGCAGGCGGTGAGTTGTCACTGGCTCAACGGCTGCTGCGTGTTGCCGCCGGGGCGGGTGCTGACCGGGTCGGGGGAGATGTTCAAGGTCTTCACCCCTTTCAGCCGTGCCTGGCTCAAGGCCCTCGATGAAGATGGTTTTGTCATTCACCGCGCCCCTGCGCCCCGTGGTGAGCCCTTGCCGTGGCAGCCGCTGGCCGAGCGGGAGTGGGTCGATGAGGCGCTCGGCGAGCTGACGGCTGATCCTCTCTGGCCTGTGGGGGAGGCGGAGGCAAGCCGCCGTCTGAATGATTTTCTGGAGCAGGCGGTGCTCGATTATGGCGAGACCCGGGATTTTCCTGCCATCGCGGGCACGTCCGTGCTCTCCCCCTATCTGGCTGCGGGCATTATCAGCCCCCGTCAGTGTGTGGCTGCGCTCCAGCAGCGGCTTGGCTATCGGCCCCAGTCGAAGGCCCTGCCCGGTTTTGTCTGGATCAATGAGCTGGTCTGGCGCGAGTTCTATCGCCACCTGCTGGTACTGATCCCGACCCTCTCCATGAATCGCCCGTTCAAACCCGAGACGGCGGCCTTGCCGTGGAGCTGGGATCCGGATGCCTTCGCTGCCTGGTGCGAGGGCCGTACCGGCTACCCTATCGTCGATGCGGCGATGCGTTGTCTCAACGCCACCGGCTGGATGCACAACCGGCTGCGAATGATAGTGGCGAGCTTTCTCACCAAGGATCTCCACATCCACTGGCGGCTCGGGGAGGACTACTTCATGAGTCAGCTGATTGATGGCGATCTGGCTGCCAACAATGGCGGCTGGCAGTGGGCGGCGGGCACAGGTGCCGATGCGGCACCCTATTTCCGGGTGTTCAACCCCACCACTCAGGGGCAACGATTTGATCCACAAGGGGAGTTCATCCGTACCTGGGTAACTGAACTGGCCGATATTCCCGCCGCTTATGTGCATCAGCCACACGACGTGCTGCGGCTCAAGGGGCGACAGGATTATCCGGCACCCATGGTGGATCACGCCGTTGCACGGGTGAGAGCCATCGAGATGTTTCGCGCTCTGGAGAAATAGGATGAACGAGCCGCTGGCACGCTTTATTGGCCTCTATCAGCAATTGGACAAACAGCAGTTGCACCGCTTGCCCGATGTCTATGCCGAACAGGTAGTCTTCACCGATCCGGCTCACCGCATCGAGGGGTTGGCGGCCCTTGGCGACTATTTTGCTGCCCTCTATCAGCGCCTCGCCTACTGCCGTTTCGTCATCACCAGTCAGCAGCAGCAAGGGCCGCAGGCTTGGCTCGGCTGGACTATGACCTTCTCCCACCCCAGATTGCGCGGTGGTGAGCCGGTGACGGTGGAGGGGGCCACCCGCCTCGAGTTCGACGCGGCAGGCAAGGTGTGCCAGCACCGGGACTATTTTGACCTGGGCGCCATGCTCTACGAGCAGTTGCCGCTGCTCGGGCCCGTGGTGCGCACTATCAAGGGGAGGCTCGGCGCATGAGCGGCCGGGTGCTTATTACCGGGGCGACCTCCGGTATAGGTCGTCAACTGGCGCTAGATTACCGGCGTGCTGGCTGGCAGGTGTGGGGCTGCGGCCGCGATGGCGAACGGCTGCAGGAGTTGGGGCTTCATGGCGTCACGCCGCTGCAGTTCGATGCCCGGGATGTGGCCGCAATGAACGGGATAGCCGCTACGCTGCCGCCGCTGGATCTGCTGATCCTCAACGCAGGCAACTGCGAGTACATGGATGTCGGCGAGGGGTTTGACAGCGAGCTGTTTGCCCGGGTGATCGAAACCAACCTGACCGCCACCGGCCATGCGCTGGCCGCCTTCTTGCCACTGCTAGGGGCGGGATCACGGCTTGCCATCGTCAGCTCATCGGTGAGCTGGCTGCCGCTGCCGCGAGCCGAGGCGTATGGCGCCTCCAAGGCGGCCCTCGACTATCTGGCGGATACCTTGCGTCTGGATTTTGCCAGCAAAGGGATCGGCGTGACCCTGATCCGCCCCGGCTTTGTCCAGACGCCGCTCACCGCCAAAAATGATTTTCCCATGCCCTGTCTGGTGACGGTGGAGCAAGCCTCCCGCGCCATCATGGACGGGCTGACCGCTGGTCGTCACCAGATCCACTTTCCCCGCCGTTTCATCTGGTTGTTGCGCCTGCTTGGTGCGCTGCCGGTGGGGCTCTGGCTGCGCCTTGGCCGCGCACTCGTATCGAAAGGAAGCCATTCATGAAGAAAAAGATCGCCATCGTCGGTTCAGGGATCTCGGGACTCACCGCCGGTTTTCTGCTCCACAAACTCCATGACATAACCCTGTTCGAGGCGGCGCCGACCCTGGGCGGTCATACCGCCACCGTCGATGTGGATCTGGCTGGCCGCAGCTATGCCATCGACACCGGCTTTATCGTCTTCAACGATCGCACCTACCCCAACTTCTTGAAGTTGCTGGCGCGGATCGGCATGGCACGGCAACCGGCTGAGATGAGCTTCTCGGTGAAGAGCCCGGAAGGGCTGGAGTATAACGGCCACAACCTCGATACCCTGTTTGCCCAGCGCAGCAATCTGCTGAGCCCCCGTTTCTATGGCTTCGTCGCCGAGATCTTGCGGTTCAACCGGGAGGCGCGGGCCTGGCTGGCGGATGGTCAACATCAGGATTCAGGCCCCGAGCTGACCCTGGGGGACTTTCTGCTGGCGGGGGAGTTTAGCGACTACTTCGCCCGCCACTACATCTTGCCGATGGGGGCGGCGATCTGGTCATCAACGCTGGCCGATATGCGCGCCTTCCCTCTTGGCTTCTTCCTGCGCTTTTTTGCCAACCACGGCCTGCTCGATGTGGCCAACCGGCCCCAGTGGTACGTGATTCCGGGTGGCTCGCGGGAATATATCGGCCCCCTTACGGTGGGTTGGCAGTCGCAGATCCGCCTCGCCTGTCCGGTGCAGAGCGTGCGGCGGGTCGCGGATGGCGTGGTGATCCAGAGCAGCTACGGCGAGGAGCGGTTTGACGAGGTGATCTTCGCCTGCCACAGCGATCAGGCGCTAGCGCTGCTGGCGGATCCCGGCGAGCGGGAGCAGGCTATTCTCGGCGACATGCCCTATCAGGCCAACGATGTCTGGCTCCACACCGATGCGCGCTGCCTGCCGACCCGTCGCAAGGCATGGGCCAGCTGGAACTATCAGCTCGATGGCAACGACGAGGCACGGCCGCTGGTGAGCTACAACATGAACATCCTGCAGGGTGTGAACTCGCCAGAGCCCTTCTGCGTCAGCCTCAACCCCAAGGGCAAGGTGGATGAGAGCAAGGTGCTGCGTCGCTTCGTCTACCACCATCCGGTGTTTAATCAGGCCTCCATCGCCGCTCAGCAGCGGCGTGCGGAGATCTGCGGCCAGCAGCACACCCACTTCTGCGGCGCCTACTGGTACAACGGCTTCCATGAGGATGGGGTGCGCAGCGCGCTGGACGTCGCCAGGCGCTTCGGAGCCGAGCTATGAGCGACGCCACCGTGGCCACTCAACATGAGCGTGCCGACGAACTGGCTGGCGTCACCAGCGCCATCTGGCAGGGTTCAGTGCGCCACCGCCGTTTTGCACCGCGGGCTCACTCCTTCTCATACAGCCTCTTTATGCTGGGGCTGGATCTCGATGAACTGCCGCAGCTCGATCAGGGGCGCTGGTTCGGGGTTGAGCGGGCAGGGCTGCTCTCGTTTCACCGCCATGACTATCTCAAGGGGAGTGAGGGAAGCCTCAAGCAGGCGGTGTGGCAGAAGGTGAGCGAGCTGGGTGGTGATGCCGAACCCGAGGGGCGGGTGCTGCTGCTCGGCAATGTCCGTTGTCTGGGGTTCTACTTCAGCCCGGTCAACTTCTACTTCTGCTACCGGCAGGGGGAGGCGCGCTATCTGCTGGCGGAGGTGTCGAACACCCCCTGGAACGAGCGTCACTACTACCTGCTGGATCTGGCGGCGCTGGCGCCCCATGACAAGGATTTTCACGTATCCCCCTTTATGGGGCTGGCGATGCGTTACCACTGGCGCATCAGGCCGCCCGCGCAGGAGACACTGATCCATATCGAGAGTCATCCCGTATCCGGTGAAGCCAAGCTGTTTGACGCCACCCTGGCGCTCACGCGCGAACCCTTGTCGCGCAAGGGGCTGGTGGCCCTGCTGGCCCGCTGGCCCTGGATGACCATGAAGGTGCTGCTCGGGATCTACTGGCAGGCCCTGCGTCTTTTTATCAAACGAACACCGATATTTACCCATCCGGAGAGCCGCTAATGGAACTTGCTCAATCTACCCTCTCAGCCTCATTCATCGATAAAAGTGCAAGGCAATTGCTGCTCAAACTGCTGGGGCGTCTCGAACATGGCCAGCTGCTGCTGCGGGATGGTGGTGAGCGCCACAGCTTTGGCGTCGCGGGCACCGGTCTGCATGCCGAACTGGTGGTGCAGGATCCAGCCTTCTATCGCCGTCTGTTGCTGGGGGGCAGCATTGCCGCCGGAGAAACCTGGGTGGAGGGGCTCTGGACCAGCCCGGATCCGGTGGCGCTGGTACGGCTGCTGGCTCGCAACCTGACGCTGCTCGACTCCCTTGAGCGGCGCCTCGGCTGGCTCAGTTTTCCCTTCAACAAGGTGCGCCACTGGCTCAATCGCAATACTCTGACCGGCTCGCGCTCCAACATCGCCGCCCACTACGATCTCGGCAATACCCTCTATCAGAGTTTTCTCGACAGCCATATGCAGTACTCGAGCGCCATCTATCCGAGCGCCGAGGCCACTCTGGAAGAGGGGCAGCAGGCCAAGCTGCGCACCATCTGCGAGCGGCTGGAACTGGGGCCTGACGATCATCTGCTGGAAATTGGTACCGGCTGGGGTGGCCTCGCGGTCTATGCCGCCCGCCACTACGGCTGCCGGGTGACTACCACTACTATCTCCCGAGCCCAGCATGACTATGCCAAAGAGTGGATTGCGCGGGAGGGGCTGGGGGATCGCATCACCTTGCTGCTGGAGGATTACCGCAAGCTGGAGGGCACTTATGACAAGCTGGTCTCCATCGAGATGATCGAGGCGGTGGGTCACGCCTTCCTGCCCGACTATTTCCGCCAGTTGTCACGGCTGCTCAAGCCCGGTGGTCGCCTGCTCATCCAGGCCATCACCATCGCCGATCAGCGCCATGCCCAGTATCTGCGCGGGGTTGATTTCATCCAGCGCTACATCTTCCCCGGTGGCTGCCTGCCCAGCGTTTCCCAGATGGCGGGACTGCTGGCGCGGGAAACCGACATGCAGCTGGTGCGATTGCACGATCACGGCCATCACTATGCCCGCACGTTGGCTCACTGGTGCGAGCGTTTTCTGGGACTGGCGCCCGAGCTGCCCAAGCTCGGTTATAGCCAGGATTTCATCCGGTTGTGGCACTTCTACTTCGCCTATTGCGAGGGGGGATTCTGGGAGCGCAGCATCAGTCTGGTACAGTTGGAGGCTGCCAAGCCGGGCCCCACTGGCTGGTCGGGTGATGTGCCAGTAAGCGGTCACTGACCATGTGGCAGTGGGCTCACCTGCTGGGATTCAACCTCTACTGGTTGCTGGCGGTGAAGTGGCAGCAGCCTGGCCCGCTGCTGGCAATGTTGCTGCTGCACTTTCTTTTCTCACCCAGCCGCCAGCGTGACTGGCGGCTGCTTCCCATCGCGGTGGCTGGCTGTCTGCTGGATGCGCTGCTCTGGCAGCTCGGTTTGTTCCAGTTCCCGTCCGGTTTTCCCTTTTGGCTGGTACTGCTCTGGCTCGGTTTTGCCCTGACGCTGGGTCACGGCATGCGCTGGCTGCTGCGCTTGCCCCGCTGGCAGCAGGCGCTGTTTGGCGTGTTTGGCGGTGCCTCCTCCTATGTGGCGGGGGCCGCCATGGGGGCAGTACACTTACCTTGGGACATCTGGATCAGCACGGCGCTGCTGGCAGTGATCTGGATGTGGTGGTTGCCCGTACTCCTGTGGGTAATGGTCAAGCTGGAGGGTGAGTCATGATGAACGCCTTTTCGACCGACTCGTTGCTTTTTTCCAAATGGACCAAAGAGAGCCAGCACGAGCTCGCTGACCGCTTCTATCTGGTGGTTGCCTGCCAGCGGAACGCGAAAGGGGAGCTAATGCAGGTGGTGATGCAGGATATCAACACCCTGCAGGAACAGGAGATGGACTGACATGAACTGGAAGACCCCAACCACTGGCATATGGGGTGGAATTAACCCGCTACTACTGGCGTTTACGCTCTTTGCTGCAACCGCTGTGCACGCTTCTGCCGCACCTTGGCAGCAGCTGCGCCCGGTCGGGCAGGGGGAGATGAACTGGCTCTGGTTCAAGCTCTATGATGCCACCCTCTACAGTGCGAGCGGGCACTATCAGCCCGGTCACTATCCACAGGCTCTGACCCTCACCTATGCCAGATCCATCGAGCGGGAAGATCTGCTGAGCGCTACTGCCGCCGAGTGGCAGCGGCTCGGTCTTGGCACTGACTCCGAACGTCAGCGCTGGCTCGGCCAGCTCGCTGCACTCTGGCCCGATGTGCAGGCAGGCGACAAGCTCACCTTCTATGTCGACAAGGGTGGGGCAGGCCACTTCTGGTGGCAGGAGAAGCCGCTGGGCACTTTGGCGGATCCGCAATTCTCGGCCGCTTTTCTCGCCATCTGGCTGGCTGACAACAGCCGCGATCCCGCCCTGACCCGCAGCCTGCGCGGCCAACCCTGAACATGGAGTGTCTGATGTCTTTCTATCGTGCATACCGCTGGTTGCTGCTGCTCCCCTTTTTGCTGCTGAGCGGCTGTGGTGCCAGTCTCGATGACTATCGGGGGCAGGGACCAAACTGGGATCTCGCCCGTTTCTTCAACGGCAAGCTGGTGGCTCACGGCTTGGTGACCGACCGCAGCGGCGAAGTGACCAGTCGCTTTCGGGTCGAGATGGTGGGTCGTTGGAAGGATGGCAAGGGAGAGCTGTTCGAACAGTTCTACTTTGACGATGGCCGCCAGCAGACCCGCACTTGGTATCTGAGCAAGGGTGATGATGGTCACTGGCGCGGTACCGCTTCCGATGTGGTGGGGGAGGCGGTGGGTAAAACCCAAGGCTTTGCCCTCAACTGGCGCTACCAGCTCGATCTGGCGCTGCCGGATGGCGAGGTGGTGCGGGTGAGCTTCGATGACTGGATGTATCTGCTGGATGAGGATCGCCTGATCAATCGCGCCGCCATCAGCAAGTTCGGCATCCATCTGGGGGAGGTGATCCTCTATATCGAACGTCAGCCCTGACCACAGTAGCAAGATAACGGCCAGTAAAAAGCGCGCCGATGGCGCGCTTTTGTTTACCGAAAAGCCAGGGTCATCAGATGATGCGGTTCTCTTCCAGCATTTTGCGACGGGCCTCTTCCTTGGCCATCTTCTTCTTGCGGTTGTCGCAGGGTTCCGGACAATCGCACTCTTTCTCGATGCCAACGCTACCCAGGCCGCCACAGGAGCCGGAGATGGTCTTCTTCTGGAAGATGTAACCGATAGCCATGGCGGCTATCACCAGCATGAATACCCCGAAGGTGATCAGAAAAATCTGCATCTGTACCTCTTACTTCTTGACCAGATAGGGCTTGAAGGCATCGGAGTAGGCCTCTTCAAAGCCGTTGTCCGTCTTGGTGATCACGAAGATCGCCAGGCCTCGCTCGTTGGCATAGGCCAGGCTCTTCTCGGTCCCCATTACCATAAATACGGTAGCCAGCCCGTCTGCAGTCATGCAGGAGGGGTGGATCACGGTGACCGACACCAGACGGTGCTGGATCGGCTTGCCGCTGCGCGGATCTATGGTGTGGGAAAAGCGCTGACCATCCAGTTCATAGTAGTTGCGGTAATCGCCTGAGGTGGCCACCCCGTTGTCACCGGGAATAATCACCTCTTGCACCGTTCCGGTGCCCGCGGTGGGCTTCTCGATGGCGACGCGCCAGGGGTGACCCTTGCCGTTGACGCCATTGATCCGTAGCTCGCCGCCAATCTCGACCAGATAGTTGCGCGCGCCCAGGGACTCCAGATACTCGGCCACCTTGTCCACACCAAAGCCCTTGGCGATGGCGGAGAGATCGACGTAGAGATCCGGAATGTCTTTTTGCAGGGTGTCGGCATCCACCGAGGTCACTACGTGCAGGTTACCCAGGCCGGTCTTCTGGCGAGTCTGGGTGATCAGCTCGTCGGAAGGGATCTTAGTCGGCTTCTTGTCCGGGCCAAAGCCCCACAGATTGACCAAGGGGCCGACGGTGACGTCCAGCGCCCCCTGGCTCTCACGGCCAATGTGAATGGCCTCTGTGACGACCCGCGCGGTGTCACGGGACACCACGATCGGCGTAGCACTGCGATGCTGGTTGAAGCGCGACAGTTCTGAATCGGGGCGATAGGTCGACATCTGATCGTTGACCCGCTCCAGCAAGACATCGACCTCGGCTTGCAATTTGGCCGGATCGCTGATGGCGCTGTCCGCCACCTTGATGGAGTAGTAAGTGCCCATGGTGCTACCGGTGATGTGGATCTCCGGTTTGGATTGGACCGTTTCCTGACCGCACCCAGTCAAGAAAAAGGCTAGCCCGAAGACTAGCCAGGTTTTTACAACACTGTGCATGGATTAACCACCAAAGTCATCCAACAGGATGTTTTCGTCTTCAACGCCCAGATCTTTGAGCATATTGATGACGGCAGCGTTCATCACCGGAGGTCCACACATGTAGAACTCGCAATCTTCCGGTGCCTCGTGGTTCTTGAGATAGTTCTCGTAGAGCACGTTGTGGATGAAGCCGGTGTAGCCGTCCCAGTTGTCTTCCGGTTGCGGATCAGACAGGGCGACGTTCCAGGTGAAGTTCTCGTTCTCGGCGGCGAGCATGTCAAAGTCTTCGACATAGAACATTTCACGCTTGGAACGGGCACCGTACCAGAAGCTGATCTTGCGCTTGGACTTCAGGCGACGCAGCTGGTCGAAGATATGGGAACGCATCGGCGCCATACCCGCACCACCACCGATGAATACCATTTCGGCATCGGTGTCCTTGGCGAAGAACTCACCGAACGGACCGGAGATGGTCACCTTGTCGCCAGCCTTGAGGCTGAAGATGTAGGAGGACATCTGTCCCGGAGGGGCAGTCCAGTTGCTCGGGGGCGGTGTAGCGATACGCACGTTCAGCATGATGATGCCGAACTCTTCCGGATAGTTGGCCATGGAGTAGGCACGGATGATCGGCTCATCGACCTTGGACTCCAGTTCAAAGATCTTGAAGCGATCCCAGTCACCGCGATACTCCTCGGGAATATCGAAGTTCTTGTAGTGCACGTGGTGAGCCGGGGCTTCAATCTGGATATAACCACCGGCGCGGAACGGTACGCTCTCGCCATCGGGGATCTGCAGCTTGAGCTCCTTGATGAAGGTGGCCTTGTTATCGTTGGAGATAACAGTACATTCCCACTTCTTCACCCCGAAGATCTCTTCCGGCAGTTCGATATCCATGTCGGAGCGAACGGTAACCTGACAGGCCAGACGCTCGCCATGACGGGCTTCGCCCTTGCTGATGTGATCCAGTTCGGTCGGCAGAATGTCGCCGCCACCGGATTTCACCCGTACCTTGCACTGGCCGCAGGAGCCACCGCCGCCACAGGCGGAGGAGACGAAGATACCGCTGCCAGCCAGCACGCCGAGCAGCTTGCCACCGGCCGGGCTGGTCACAGCCTTGGCCGGGTCACCATTGATGCTGATTGTCACGTCGCCCGCGGTCACCAGCTTGGACTTGGCGAACAGAATGACTGCCACCAGTGCCAGCAGGATCACGGTAAACATGACCACACCCAAAATAATTTCCATCTATCGTTCCTTTCTGATTGCAGGAAAGCCGATTACAGGGAGATACCAGAGAAGGACATGAAGCCCAGCGCCATCAGGCCGGCGGTGATGAAGGTGATGCCCAGACCGCGCAGGCCTTCCGGAACATCGGAGTACTTCATCTTCTCGCGGATACCTGCCAGCGCAACGATCGCCAGCATCCAGCCTGCCCCTGAACCCACACCGTAGACCACAGACTCCATGAAGTTGTAGTCACGCTGCACCATGAAGGAGACGCCACCGAAGATGGCACAGTTCACGGTGATGAGCGGCAGGAAGATACCCAGCGCGTTGTAGAGTGCCGGGAAGTACTTGTCCAGCGCCATCTCCAGGATCTGTACCAGTGCTGCAATCACACCGATGAAGGTGATGAAGCTCAGGAAGCTCAGATCCAGACCGGATACCAGAGCGCCATCTTTAAGCACGTAGTTGTAGATCAGGTTGTTGGTAGGAACCGCGATGGTCTGCACCACAATAACGGCAATACCCAGACCCATGGAGGTCTTTACCTTCTTGGACACCGCCAGGAAGGTACACATCCCCAGAAAGAAGGAGAGTGCCAGGTTTTCGATGAAGATCGATTTAATCAACAGACTCAGATAGTGTTCCATACCTTAATCCTTCGCCTCCACCTGCTTGGGATCCTTGGTGCGTACGCCCCAAATGATCAGACCAATGATGAAGAATGCACTCGGCGGCAGCAGCAGCAGGCCGTTCGGGACATACCAGCCACCGTTGTTGACCAGCGGCAGCAGCTCGATGCCGAACCAGGTGCCGGAGCCCAAGATCTCACGCACGGTTGCCACGCTCAGCAGAATGGCGCCATAGCCCAGACCGTTGCCGATACCATCCAGGAAGGAGGGCAGCGGGGCACTCTTCATGGCGTACGCTTCGGCGCGGCCCATCACGATACAGTTGGTGATGATCAGACCCACGAAGACCGACAGTTGCTTGGAGATGTCATAGGCATATGCCTTGAGCACCTGGTCAACCACGATAACCAGTGAGGCGATGATCGCCATTTGCACGATGATCCGGACGCTGTTCGGGATCTGGTTGCGGATCAGGGAGATGAACAGGTTTGAGAAGGCGGTGACCGCCATGACCGCGAGGGTCATTACAAACGCAGTTTTCATCTGGCTGGTAACCGCCAGCGCGGAACAGACACCCAGCACCTGCAGTGCGATGGGGTTGTTGCCGAGCACAGGCGTCAACAGCAACTTCTTCATTTCGCTCTTGTCAGCCATTGTTGATTTCTCCTGCACGAACCTTGGCCAGGAAAGGACCGAAGCCCTTGGGACCCATCCAGAAGTCGAAGGTATGCTGTACGCCGTTACCGGTCAGGGTAGCGCCGGACAGGCCGTCGATATCATGCTCGGAACCTTCCGGAGCATGGCCCTTGATGACGCGCAGCGCCGGCATGCCATTCTGGTCGAACAGTTTCTTGTCCTTGAACAGCGCCTGCCAGGCTGGGTTTTCGATCTCGCCACCCAGACCCGGGGTTTCACCGTGGTCGTAGTAGGTGATGCCCTTGATGGTCTGGCCATCAGCGGCAACGGCGACGAAGGCATACATGGTTGACCACAGACCCTGGCCATAAATGGGCAGAATGATGTTGTCTACCTTGCCTTCGGCATCTTTGGCGAAGAACACGGGAACCAGTTTGGAGATCTGGCGCAGGCTGGCCTTGTCGTCAGCGGCGGCAAGACGGAGGCTGCGAGCCGGATCTTTCGCTGCCAGCTTGGTGTCGAAGTTGTCGGCATCACCGTCAACAAATTCACCAGTGGTCAGGTCCACCAGACGGGCTTCGATCTTCTCGCCGTACAGTTTGGCCAGGTCGCGCTTGGCCACATCGCTCACATCCACACCGGCTACGGCGAGAATGTTGCTCTGCTTGTCGAGCGCCTTGTTTTCCTGCTGGGTAGAACGCAGGCCCACGGCGGCAACGGATACCACGATGGAACAGGCCAGACAGAGGCCGGTAACCACGCTGACGGTGCCGAGGGTTGAATCTTTATTAAACGCCACGTGCAATCCTCCGCTTGATGTTTGCCTGAGCGACGAAGTGGTCAAACAGGGGAGCAAACAGGTTCGCAAACAGAATGGCCAGCATCATGCCTTCCGGGAACGCAGGGTTGACCACGCGAACCAGCACGACCATCACGCCGATCAGGGCGCCATACCACCACTTGCCTTTGTTGGTAAAGGCGGCAGAGACTGGGTCGGTTGCCATGAAGGCCATACCGAAGGCGAAGCCACCCAGTACCAGATGCCAGTGCCACGGCATGTTGAACATGGGGTTGGTATCGGAACCGATGACGTTGAACAGCAGGGAGGTGGCGATCATACCGATCATCACGCCGGCGATGATGCGCCAGGAGGCGATGCGCATGTAGACGATCATGGCTGCACCCAGCAGGATCATCAGGGTAGAGACTTCACCGATGGAACCCGGCAGGTTACCCAGGAAAGCGTCCATCCAGCTGATAGCCTGACCGGTTGCACCGTTGATCAGCGACATCTGGCCGCCTTGGGCCCACTGGCTCAAAGCAGTCGCGCCGGAGAAGCCATCAACGGCCACCCATACGGCGTCACCGGAGATCTGGCCCGGGTAGGCGAAGAACAGGAACGCACGACCAGCAAGCGCCGGGTTCAGGAAGTTCTTGCCGGTACCACCGAACACCTCTTTGGCCATCACCACACCGAAGGTGATACCCAGCGCAGCTTGCCACAGGGGCAGCTCGGGCGGCACGATCAGGGCAAACAGGATGGAGGTGACGAAGAAGCCTTCGTTGATCTCGTGTTTGCGCACCATGGCGAACAGTACTTCCCAGAAGCCACCGACCAGGAATGCGGTCAGGTAGATCGGGAAGAAGTGGGTGGCGCCAATCAGCATCTTGCTGCCGATACCGGCGACAGCCGGATCGAGGGAGGCACCCAGCATGGTAGCCAGCGCATATTGCCAGCTGCTGGCACCAGCAGCCGAGCCCATGTGGGCAATGGCGGCAATCGCCTGGTTACCCACGTTGAACATGCCCCAGAACATGGCCGGGAACACGGCCAGCCACACCATGATCATCATGCGCTTCAGATCGAGCGCATCACGAACGTGGGAGGCGTTGCGGGTAACGGTACCCGGGGTGTAGAACAGGGTGTACGCCGCTTCGAACAGGGCGTAGTACTTGGCGTACTTTCCACCCGGTTCGAAGTGGTGTTCCATATTTTCAAGAAGTTGCTTGAAACTCATCGCTTAACCTTCCAGTTCAATCTTGGTCAGGCACTCACGCAAGATCGGGCCGTACTCTGTCTTGCCGGGGCAGACAAAGGTACAGAGCGCCAAATCTTCCTCATCCAGCTCCAGGCAGCCCAGTGCTTGCGCACCGTCGCTATCGCCGGAGACCATGTCCCGCAGCAGCAGGGTTGGCAGGATGTCGAGTGGCATCACCCGCTCATAGTTGCCGATAGGCACCATGGAACGGTCACTACCGTTGGTAGTGGTGGTGAAGTTGATCAGCTTGCCCTTCATCAGATGAGAGAGGGTGGTCCGGGTGATAGAGAACTTGTTGGCACTGGGGTTGATCCAGCCCAAGAACTCTTTCTCGCGACCTTCACCCAGCACGCAAACCTGATTGTGGTAGCGACCCAGGTAGTCGTGAACCCCTTCGGCTTTGGCACCACTCAGGATAGAACCGGAGATGATACGGTTTTCGTCGGCACGCAGCTCGTTGTTGGTGAGCTGGCTGATGCAGGCGCCCAGGCGGGTACGCAGCAGACGCGGCTTGAGCACGTTCGGGCCAGCCAATGCGATCACCTTGTCGGTGCAGATCTCACCGGTGGTGAACAGCTTGCCTAGAGCGATCACATCCTGATAGTTGATGTGCCACTGCACCTTGGTGCTGCTGACCGGATCCAGGAAGTGGATATGGGTACCCGGCAGACCGGCAGGGTGCGGACCGACAAAGATCTCTTCCTTGACCTGGGTCAGCGGAGAGTGGGGCAGGCTGCCTTCGCCTTTACAGACGTAAACGGTGCCGTCGGTCAGGCGGGTCAATACGGCCAGGCCATCGAGGAAGGCCTGTGGCTGTTCCTTGATGATCAGCTCGGCATCGGCTGCCAGCGGGTTGGTGTCCATTGCGGTCACAAAGATGGCGCGCGGGGCTGTGCCTACCGCGGGGACTTTGCTGAACGGACGGGTACGAAACGCAGTCCACTGACCTGATGCGACCAGGATCTCTTGCACCTTGCTGCGCTCGAGCTTGGCCAGCTCGGCAGAGGCAAAATGCTCAAATGTCACCTGTTCATCGGAACCGTCGAGGTCGATGACCACGGACTGGAGAACACGTTTGGCACCACGGTTGATTTCTGAAACCACACCGGTGGCAGGAGCTGTGAATTTAACGCCCGGATTCTTCTTGTCTTCAAAAAGATCCTGACCTTTGATGACGCGATCACCTACTTTGACGAACATAGTAGGTCGCATCCCCACAAACTCCTCGCCCAGTGTCGCAACACGGGTGATGGCGGGGCCATCGTAGATTACTTGCTCTGGCGCACCCAGCACGGGGATGTCCAGTCCTCTTTTGATTGTAATCATACTCAATTGCACTACCGTTACGGGAGAGGTTGGTTAGCGCCGAGAAATACATCACGACGGGTGGTTGAATGAGTCGATGTTGTGGCTGTGCCAGGTGGTCAGGCTCAACAATTATTCAACATGCAAGCTCACTCAAAAGCGCTTGAGTTTACCACTTAAGGTGCATTTTCTGCCATGCCAAATGGGCAAAATCCCCGTGCCATCACAAAATTAACCTGCAATGAATAAGCCCCCGACACCTT
Source organism: Aeromonas sp. QDB23 (assembly GCF_027707745.1). Classification (NCBI taxonomy): domain Bacteria; kingdom Pseudomonadati; phylum Pseudomonadota; class Gammaproteobacteria; order Aeromonadales; family Aeromonadaceae; genus Aeromonas; species Aeromonas sp. QDB23. The sequence goes on along the minus strand of NZ_JAPCJA010000008.1, from coordinate 75,839 downwards.
GTAAGTCGTGGTTTTAAAGGTTTTTTTATTTTGCTACCTCAATGGGGGTATTTGCTGTTGTTTTAACTGTCAACAACAAGCCTCGATGCTGAAAAATACCCCCTTGGATGTAGTCTTTTCGGGGCCAATGGGGAAAGTTTGTTTCATTTTTGTTGGCAGATGCGCAATGAGAATGGTGTGGTGCCGCCCGGTTCAGGAGAGTGACGGTTTGCCAACGCAGCTCGGGGTACGCGGGGCATGGCCTTTTTCCTGCCACTCGCTTGTCGTGTAGGTATGCAGCGCCAGTGCATGAATTGCGCCGGCCAGCTCGTCGGCCAGCACGGCATTGACCTGACGATGACGAGCCAGCAGCCGCTGCCCTGCAAATTGCTCGCTGACGATCACCACCTTGAAGTGGCTCTCTGAGCCGGGTTCCACACGGTGCATGTGGCTCTCGTTGATCACCTCCAGCACGGTGGGGGAGAGGGCGGCGGTCAGCTTTGCTTCAATCAGTTGTTGGAGGGTCATCGGATCGGCTTCCAGAGTGAATGTCGGGCCATTCTATCGGCAGTCGTGCGATCGAATAAGCCCCCGTAAGGGGGAAATCACCGGTCAGTTGCCCCCTTGATGCGCATCGAACTGGTGAAATTCCTGCTCCTCGCTAGAATAGCGCCACTTTGCGTCGCCCCTGGCGCCTGTATACACGAATCAAGCCGAGGTTGGACTCTTCCTATGCAAACCCTTCTCGACACTCCCCATTGCCAGCTCACACTCTACCGCTATCCGCGCCAGAGTCAGGAGACGCTGCAAGCCTGGGATGCGGCTGACGAATATCTGATCAACACCCTGGCGGAGTCCCCCCTCGAGCAGGCGGGCCCCGTCATCATCATGAATGACGGCTTTGGCGCGCTGGCCGCCTATCTGCATCCTCACTCCCCCTGCTGCGTCACCGACTCCTACATCAGCGAGCGGGCGACCCTGGCCAATCTGGCTGAAAACGGGTTGGATGCAGGCGGGATTACCTTGCAGGATGCGCTGGCACCGCTGCCCGATGCCCCTGCGCTGGTGGTGATCAAGGTCTCCAAATATCAGGCACTGCTGGAACAGCAACTGCTGGCATTGCGGGATGTAGTGACACCTGCGACCTGGGTCATTGCCGCTGGCAAGGCGAAGGATATTCATACTTCCACGCTCAAGCTGTTCGAGAAGTATCTGGGGCCGACCCGTACCTCGCTGGCCTGGAAAAAGGCGCGTCTCATTCACTGCGAGCCGCAGGCAGAACGTCCCGCGTTGGCCCATCCCTTCCCGACCGTGTGGCCGCTGGAGGGCACTGACATGCTCATCCACAACCATGCCAACGTCTTCTCGCGCACCAGTCTCGATATCGGTGCCCGCTTTATGCTGGACAACCTGCCCATTCACAGTGCCCGCAAGGTGATCGATCTGGGCTGTGGCAACGGGGTGCTGGGGTTGTCGCTGCTTGCCAAAGACAGCGAGGTGGAGGTGACCTTTATCGATGAATCCTATATGGCGGTCGCCTCGGCACAGCTCAACGTCGAGCACAATCTGCCCGATGCACTGCCGCGCGCCCGCTTTATGGTCAATAACTGTCTCGACGGGGTGGCGGTCGGCTCGGCGGATCGGATCCTCTGCAATCCCCCCTTCCATCAGTTGCAGGCGATCACCGATCATATCGCCTGGCAGATGTTCAGCGATGCGCACCGGGTGTTGCCTCAAGGGGGTGAACTCTGGATAGTAGGCAACCGTCATCTGGACTATCACAACAAACTCAAGCGCTTGTTTGCCAACGCACAAGTCGTTGCGTCGAACAGCAAATTCGTTATTTTGAAAGCCATCAAACGCTAAAGCCAAAGGAAACCATGATGAAAAAGTCACTCTTGCTGCTGGCCGCCCTGATGCTGGGCGGGTGTGCCACTCATTGGCCGGAGACGGCGCTACTCAATCCGCAGGTGATCCCCGCCAACCAGCAATACTACTCTGGCAATCGCATCACCATGGAAGGGGTAGACAAGCGTGAGGCTGCCTACGTCTTCTCCATAAAACATAAAGAGAAAGCGCCGGTGCTGGTCAACAGTGAGCGTCCGCTCAACCTGCTGATGGCCGAGCGGCTGGCCGAAGGGCTGCGTAGCCAGGGTCTGGAAGTGGGCAACAGTGGCACCACCAACCTGACGCTGGTGATCTCCAATGCAGCAGTCAATGTGGAAGAGAAGACCTTTACCTATGTCACCAAGTCTCGCGTCAGCCTGCAGGTGATCGCAGATTTCCAGGGCAACCGTCTGACCAAGCAGTTCAACATGTCCTCCAGCAAGGAGAGCCCGAGCGAGCCAAGCATGGCCGATCTGGAGTCTACACTGAACCTGCAACTGGGTAGCGTGCTGCAGCAGATCATGGCGGATGATGCGCTGCGCGGTTACCTGAAAGGTCAACCGAACGGTGCAGGGGTCTGATGATGAAAAAACTCTGGTTGCTGGCCATGCTGATCGCCCCGCTGGCGTTCGCGGGCCCTAAAGTCAGAATGGAGACCAACCACGGCAATATCGTGGTGGAGCTGGCCTCCAAGCAGGCGCCCCAGACGGTGAAGAATTTCCTGCGCTACGTGGCTGATGGCAGCTATGATGGCAGCATCTTCCACCGGGTAATCCAGGACTTCGTGGTGCAGGGGGGTGGCTACAACCAGCAGTTCCAGCAACTGCCGACTTATGAGCCTGTGGTCAACGAGTCGCGTGGTGGTTTGCCCAACAAGCGTGGCACCATCGCCATGGCTCGCACCCAGGCGGTCGACAGCGCGACTCGCCAGTTCTACTTCAATCTGGTCGACAACAATAACCTCAACGCCGGTGGCGCCGCGGGTTATACCGTGTTCGGTCAGGTGGTGCAGGGGATGGAGGTGCTGGACAAGCTGGCTCAGGTACAGACCGGTTACAGCTCCATTCTGCGTGCCAACGATGTGCCGACCAGCCCCATCATTCTGAAGAAGGTGGTGTTGCTGGCAGAAACCCCGGCGGACAAGAAAGTCGACAAGAAAGCGGGCAAGTAACCCTCGCCGGACGTGGTTCGTCACCGCGCGCTCGTCACACACTATGCAAGGCACATCCCGCTTGGAATGTGCCTTTTCTCTATCCGGGCTTCTTTTGGCCTATCTCTTTGCTCGCCTTGGCTATCTGCCATCAACCTGCCAAAATGACGCACTTTTCCAAAGTCGTCAGGTAGTTGAACATGATCCGCAAACCAAGCTGGAGAGAGTCCCTCGCCGTCTATCTCGAATTTCGGGTGTTTATTCTCTTTGCCATGGGTTTTTCATCGGGTCTGCCGCTGCTACTGGTGTTCGGTACCCTCTCATTCTGGTTGCGTGAGGCCGATGTCAGCCTGACCGATATCGGTTACATGAGCTGGGTGGCGCTCGCCTATGGATTTAAATGGTTGTGGTCGCCGCTGGTGGATCGCATGCCGCTGCCGTTGCTCTCCACGCTGCTGGGGCGTCGTCGCAGCTGGATGTTGTTCTCCCAGTTGCTGATCGCCGCCGCGCTGGTCGGCATGGCGTTCTGCGATCCCAAGACCGAGCTGGCCCAGCTGGCGCTGTTTGCCCTGCTGGTGGCCTTTGCCTCGGCCACGCAGGATATCGTCATCGATGCCTATCGCATCGAATCCGCCCCCGAGCGGCTGCAGGCGGCGATGGCGGCCTCCTACATGACCGGCTACCGGCTGGCGATGATCATGGCGGGTGCCGGTGCGCTGGCGTTGGCGGCCTGGTTTGGCAGCAACAGCGGTTATGACTATCGTGGCTGGCAGATTACCTATCTGGTGATGGCGGGCTTGATGTCACTCGGGGTCATCACCACCCTGTTCTGCCATGAACCGGATATCGATCTGGCCGGGCAGGGCAAGCAGCAGGCCGAGCGCAAGGCGTTGCTACTGGAACAGGGGTGGCCTGCGCCGCTGGCCAGTGCCGGAGCCTGGGGCTATGAGGCGGTCTGGTGTCCGTTTGCCGACTTCTTCCGCCGCTATGGCGGATCGGCGCTGCTGATCCTGGCGTTGATCGCCTGCTATCGGGTTGCCGATGTGGTGATGGGGGTGATGTCCAACAGCTTCTATGTGGATATGCAGTTCAGCAAGACTGAAGTGGCCACCATCACCAAGGTGTTTGGCGTCATTATGACGCTGGTGGGGGCTGCGCTGGGGGGCGTGCTGGTGATGCGCTTTGGCACGCTGCGCATTCTATTTTTGGGGGCGCTGCTCACCGCCAGCACCAACTTGCTGTTTGCCCTGCTCCATCAGGTTGGTCACAACCTGGAGTTGCTGACCCTGATCATCTCGCTGGATAACCTCAGTGCCGGCATTGCGACCGCGGCGTTTGTGACTTATCTCTCCAGCCTGACCAATGTGGCATTCTCGGCGACTCAGTACGCGCTGTTCAGCTCGGTGATGTTGCTGTTGCCCAAATTGCTGGCCGGTTTTTCCGGGCAGGTCGTGGAGCAGATTGGCTACAGCGCCTTCTTTGTCGGAACCAGTTTATTGGGCTTGCCTGTGTTGTTGTTGATTGTGCTGGTAGCCAGAAAGGGGAGTGAGTTGCTCTCAGCGGCTGACAAATAGCAAGCGTTTGCGTAGAATCGGGGGTGATTAGATTCACACTTCCGGATAAAGTTCCCGAGAAGTTGTTTCTCCCCTGATTTTATTTGATTAGAATTCCTCTCGCTCCTTGTGGGCAGGCTACGGAAAACCTCAACTAACGCACAAGAGACCAATAAAATGGCCAAATTTACCAAGACTCTGATCGCTGCCGGTCTGCTGGCTGCTGCCGCTACTCCGGCCTTTGCTGCTGATTACAGCGGTGATATCCACAAGAATGACTACAAGTGGATGCAGTTCAACGTGATGCATACCATTGACCAACGTCCTATCTTCACCAATGACGGTAGCTACAACGATACCTATTTTGAGATGGAGTTCGGTGGTCGTTCCGGTATCTTTGATCTCTATGGTTATGTCGACGTTTTCGATATTTTCGACACCAAGCACAGTGACAAGCATGGTGGTGATAACCTCTACATGAAGTTTGCTCCCCGTGTATCTCTGGATGCGCTGACTGGTCAGGATTTGTCCTTTGGCCCAGTACAAGAAGTTTATCTGTCTACCCTGTTCAACATCGGTGGTTCCCAAGGCTTGAACGAAGCGTTGGTGGGGGTCGGTGCTGATGTGATGGTGCCATGGTTTGGCAAAGTAGGTATGAACCTGTACAAGCGCCACATGAACGAAGCATTTAATGACTTCACAACCGGTGAGGAAGGCCCGACTGGTTGGGACGGCCAGCAGTTCTCCATGAACTGGTTCAAACCCTTCTATACCTTCTCCAACGGTAGTTTCGTCTCTTATCAAGGTTATCTGGATTACACTTGGGGCATGGAAAATACTACCCATTCTGATGGTCTGGGCACCTTCCACGGTATTTACTGGCACTCCGACCGTTACGCTGTTGGCTATGGTCTGAAGTACTTCAATGAAATCTACGGTATTGACAACAACGATTTCAGTAAATCTACTGGTTTCGGTCACTACTTCTCTGTTACCTACAAGTTCTAATAAAACTTGGGGTACAAAAAAACCGGAGTATCTGCTCCGGTTTTTTTATGGCCGCGATTTAGATAGCGTGGCGCGAGTCATTGAGTGCGCCACGGCTGAGTGGACAAATTAGTCGCGGAAGTTCTGGAACTGCATCGGTTGACCCAGTTCGGCGCCACGGACCAGTGCCATGGTCTCTTGCAGATCGTCACGCTTCTTGCCGGTGACACGTACTTCATCACCTTGGATGGCGACCTGTACCTTGATCTTGGAGTCCTTGATCAGCTTGACCAGCTTCTTGGCGATCTCTTTCTCGATCCCCTGCTTGAACTTGACGGTCAGGTGGAAGCGCTTGCCGGAGTGAACGGAGTCACCCACTTCCATGGAGCTGTTTTCGATGTTGCGCTTGAGCAGGGCAGCGCGCAGCATTTCGACCATCTGCTTGAGCTGGAAATCGGCATCGGCTTCCAGTTTTACCTCTTCCTTGTTCAACTCGAAGCTGGCTTCTACCCCACGAAAATCGAAACGGGTGGCCAGTTCACGATTGGCGTTGTCGACTGCGTTCAACACCTCGTTCATTTTGACTTCAGAGACAATATCGAATGACGGCATAGCCGGAGCTCCTCATGTTGCGTTATCGGGGGGCAAATCTACCAGAAAACGGGCAAATTTGCTGATTTTGATAGGGCTGCTCTGCTAGAATCCCCTGCGCACAGGATGGGTGGACCCGTTAGCGTCCACCAGCGAGTTCTTCACTTATCTCCGGTAACAGGTTGAGAGGATTGCAACCCTTACCCTGACAGAGTCACACCATGCCAAGCGGATTAAAAAATTCCCGACAGCCCGTTATGCCACCTGTGATCCCGCAGTGGTCACTGTTGGGTTGTGGCGCCCTCGGCGGCGTTTTTGCCTCCCTGCTGACCCAGAGCGGTCAATCCACCCGAGTCTTGTTGCGCGAACACCATAAGTCCACGCTCCATCCGGGGTTCGATTTCACCTCGCTGGAGGGGCAGGTACAACTGCTCAATATCGAGCGTGGATTTGTCAGCAAACCTGGCAAGATAAAGCGACTGCTGGTGATGACCAAGGCCAGTCAGGTGGTTGCCGCACTGGCGCCGCTGGTGGGCAAACTGGATGCTGGCGTGCCGATCGTGCTGCTGCACAACGGGATGGGCATTGCCGAGCAGGTGGTCGAGATGTTCCCGCACAACCCGGTGATTGCTGGCGTCACCAGCCATGGCGCCATGCAGGGTGGCCATTTCGTCTTCCGTCATACTGGCAAGGGCGAAACCTGGCTTGGCCCGATCAATGAAGCCGCCAAGGCCCACGCCGCGCTCGCGGATGAGCTGGCGCTGGCGCTTGGTCAGGCTGGTTGGGATGAGCAGGTATTGGTACGTCAGTGGCAAAAGCTGGCTATCAACTGTGCCATCAATCCCCTGACGGCCCTCTACAAGCTGAAAAATGGCGAGTTGGCGGGCCCCCGTTTTGCTGATGCCCAGCGGCAGATCTGCGTGGAAGTGGCGGATGTGATGTGCGCCGAAGGCATTACTACCACGGCAGAAGAGTTGCAGCGCCGAGTGATGACGGTGGTGGAACTGACCGCTGACAATTACTCCTCCATGTATCAGGATATGGAGCTGGGACGAGAGACCGAGATTGAGGCCATTACCGGTTTCCTGCTGGCCAAGGCTGCCCAGCATGGCATCGCCGTGCCGGTCAATCAGGGTCTCTATCAGGCGATAAAAGAGAAGAGTCAGGCCGCCTGACCCTTTACATGGCAGAGCAAGCAGCAAGGAGGCGGGAGTGAGTGTACTGGTGCTGGTGGCCCCCGGGTCGGAAGAGATAGAGACGGTCGCCATTGTCGATACCTTGGTGCGTGCCAGCATTGAGGTGGTGCTGGCCTCTTGTTGCCCAGCCGGATCCCGGCAGGTGAAGGCATCGCGCGGGGTACAGCTGGTGGCCGATTGTCATATCGACGAGCTGACCCGTCGGGACTTTGAAGCCATCGTGGTACCCGGCGGTCTGCCCGGCAGTGAAGTGATCCGCGATACTCAGCTGGCCATCGATCTGCTCAAAGAGCATGCTGCTCTTGGTCGCTGGCGCGCTGCTATCTGCGCCGCCCCCGTAGTGGTGTTGCAACATCATGGCCTGCTGGATGGTGCCATCGTCACTAGCCATCCCGGCTTTCAGTCCCGATTACCGACATCGCAGTTGTCACATGAGCGGGTAGTAAGGGATGAGGCTCATCGCCTTATCACCAGTCAGGGGCCGGGCAGCGCCATCGAGTTTGCGCTCGAACTGGTCCGGGTTCTGCGCGGGGATGAAGTGGTGGCCGCCGTCGCTGGCCCTATGGTGCTGCCTTGAGCGCACTCTGCTGCTGAATCCAGCTAGCCATATGTTGAAAAACGGGCCCCGATCAGCTTGATCGGGGCCCGTTTGTTATCTGCCGTTGCCGGCCACGCCATCTTGTCCGGCTCAGTAGTCGTACTGTTTGCACTCCTTCTTGCGAAACTCTTCGCGCCAGCGTGACAACTCTTGCTTTGTGCCGAGCTTGTCCCCTTTCTTGATGGCCTGCTCCAGTATCTCAATCCGGTCGTACAGCCAGCGGCACTCTGCCGTCGGGTTGTTCTTGCCGATGCCGGTCAGCGGCAGCAACCCGAGTCCCAGCCAAAGATATTTCATCCCGAACGCTCCTTGTCATTGTGGTAGAAAAGGTCTCCTTGGAGTCTACCATTTTAGCCGCAACGAGAGAGATAGAGCTGCAGTTATCCTTGGGGTAAGATGATGCCATGTCTGTTTATTTATACAGTGGTATGCGCAAGATCATCCATATCGACATGGACTGCTTTTTTGCCGCGGTAGAGATGCGGGACAACCCGGCGCTGCGGGAGGTGCCGCTCGCCATAGGGGGAGCCTCAGAGCGGCGCGGTGTTATCTCGACTTGCAACTACGTGGCGCGCCGGTTCGGGGTGCGTTCCGCCATGCCGAGTGCACTGGCGAAAAAGCTCTGCCCGCCGCTGGTACTGATCCCGGGGCGGATGGCGGTGTACAAGGATATCTCCCGTCAGCTCAGGGCCATTTTCCTGCGCTATACCGATCAGGTTGAACCGTTGTCGCTGGATGAAGCCTATCTCGACGTGACCCACAGTCGCTGTTGTGGTGGCAGTGCCACCCTGATGGCGCAAGAGATCCGGCAAGCCATCGTCACCGAACTGGGATTGACCGCTTCGGCGGGTGTGGCGCCCAACAAGTTTCTCGCCAAGATCGCCTCGGAGCAGCGCAAACCCGATGGTCTGTTTGTCATTCGCCCCGACGAGGTGGCCGAATTTGTCTGCCAGTTGCCCCTCGGCAAACTGCCCGGGGTGGGCCGCAAGACCGCCGAGCGGCTGGAGGCGCAGGGGCTCTACACCTGCGAGGATGCGCGAACCTTGTCGGCACAAGAGCTGTGCAGTCGTTTTGGCAAGCTGGGCGAGATGCTGACGACCCGGATCTGGGGGCTGGATGAACAGCCGGTGCAGGCGCAGCGGATCCGCAAAACCATCGGGGTGGAAACCACGCTGGCGAGCGATCTCTGTGACGAAGCCGCCTGTCTGACGGTATTGCAGCAACTGTTGCCGGAGCTGGAGCGGCGATTCCAGCTGGCGTGTCCTGCCGGGCAAGTGATGGGTCAGGGAATCAAGCTCAAGTTTGCCGATTTCCATCAGACCACCGTTTATCGCAGTCAGGGTGGTTATCAGCCAGCCTTGTTTGCCCCGCTGCTCAAGGAGGGATTGCAACGGGCACAGGGGCGTTCGGTACGTCTGCTGGGGCTGGTGGTGGGTCTGCCAAAAGAGGGGGAAGTTAACCAGCTATCGCTGGATTTGCTGTGAGAGAGTTAAGTTTTTGTTTATAAAGTCGATACTCTACCCATATCTGCATGAAGTAGGAATATTGGCATGAATGCTCTTTCTGTCCAGGGTCGGATTACCCTGATCACCGGTTGCTGTCTGCTGGTCACCGCCGCCGCTCTGGTTGCCTCCTCGATTTACAACGCGAACAAGATGCAAACGCAGGTGCGACAAGCCACTCTGCATGAGGCGCAGCAGTCAGCCGAAAACTGGATGAAGGCGATGGGCTCGGAGCAGGCGGCCAAGGTGACCAGCTATCTCGATGAAGCCTATTTTCGTGCCAGCTTGCTGGCCGAGAGCGTTCTGTTCCAGCGCAAGAATGGGGCCGAAAACTTTGTCCCGTCAGAGGCGCTGCGCAGCGCCATCAATCAGCAACTGCACGATGCCGTTGCCTCATCGACCAATCTGCTCGGCGTCTATACGGTGTTCGAACCCGATCAGCTGGATGGGGAAGACAGTAACTATGAGGGCTCGACCGCGCTCGGCGCCAACGACAAGGGGCGCTTCTCCAGTTATTGGGCGTATGACAACGGCAAGCTGGTGCCCGAGGTGCAGAATGAAGATGTGCTTGCTGACGACAGCCCGACCGAGGCCGGTGGTGTTGAAAACGAGTGGTATCGCTGCAGCATTCGCACCCGGGCACTCTGCCTGCTGGAACCCTATCTGGACGATGTCGGCGACAAGAAAGTCTTGATTACCTCAGTCTCAGTACCTTTGCTGGAGCAGGGAACATTACTGGGGGTAGCTGGCGTTGATATCTCCCTGACGACCTTGCAGGATCTGGTCTCTACCATGGACAAGGAGCTCTATGACGGCAAAGGCAGAATCTTGCTGGTCAGTCATGAGGGGCGCGTGGCGGGTGCCGATGAGTTTGATGTGACCTTGGGGCGGGAGCTGGATCAGATGTATCAAGGGCTGGCCAGCGAGCTGAAAGGCTGGCTCAATCAGGGTCAGGAACAGACGCGCTGGAGCCGCGATGGCGCCCTGTTGCAGAGCTTTGTGCCGGTCTCCATGCGTGGTACCGATCGTAAATGGGGCATCTACATTGAATTACCACGGGCCGTAGTGTTGGCCTCGGCCCAGCAACTGCAGGATGATCTGGCCAGTGAGGCCAATCGCAGCGTGGTCTCGCAACTCTCTATCGGAGTGCTGATCTCGCTGGTGGCCCTGAGCTTTATCTGGTGGATGGCGCGCCAGATCGTGGCACCTATTCGCGCCGTGGTTGCTCGCCTCAAGGATATTGCCAGCGGCGAGGGGGATTTGACCCAGCGCATCGAGATCCAGCGGCAAGACGAGATTGGCGAGCTGGCCAAGTGGTTCAACAGCTTCCTCAACAAGCTGCAATCGACCATCAGCCAGGTGATTGATACCGTTGCCGGCACCCGCAACAGTGCTGAGCGGGCGGCGCAGGTGGCCGAGCGCACCAGCAGCGGCATGCAGGACCAGTATCAGGAGATCGATCTGGTGGCGACGGCGTTTGAAGAGCTGAGCGCCACGGCGATGCAGGTCTCCGGCAATGCCAGCTTGGCGGTGGCGGCCGCCAACACCACCGATGCCGCGGCGCAAGAGGGCAAATATGTGGTGGCTGACACCCAAGAGGCGATGCGCAAGCTGATGACCATCATCAACGATGCCCAGCCGGTGGTGGAGCGGCTCTCGGCCAACAGTGGCAACATCAATGACATTCTCACCGTTATTCAGGGGATTGCCGAACAGACCAACTTGCTGGCGCTGAACGCGGCCATTGAAGCGGCGCGGGCCGGTGAGCAGGGGCGTGGCTTTGCCGTGGTGGCCGATGAGGTGCGCAATCTGGCCGGTCGTACCCAGAATGCCATCGTCGAGATCCAGACCCTGATCAGCCAGCTGCAGTCCGGTACTGGCGCCGTGGTCAAGGCGATCCGCGATGGTCATGGCCAGGCTGACGAGACGCTCGCCAAGGTGGATCTCTCGGTGCAGGTGCTGGAGCAGATCATCCAGTCGGTCTCCACCATCCATCAGATGAACGAGCAGATTGCCCGAGCGGCGCAGGAGCAGAGCCGGGTGGCGGACGAGATCAACCGTAACGTCAGCAACATTCGCGATGTGAGCCACACCATTCGGGCCGAAGCGGCGACCTCCGCCGAAAATGGTCGCGAGCTCTCCGCTCTCGCTGACAAACAGCAGCAACTGGTGGGGCAGTTCAAGGTATAGCGAGATCAAAAAAGGCGCCATCCAGCTGGAGGCGCCAAACACATTCAGATGACAGACTGGGTCAAATCGAGAAGATTTGAGCCCCTCTTCCCGCAGAGGAAGAAACACAACACCACAATCACAGTCGAAAGACTCACGAAAAACACATGTAAACCAACATGTAGTAGAAAATGTGAGCCATATGACGACTGATTGCTGGGCGAATTATGTTTATTCACTGGTCGACCCGCAACCGACAAATTATAATGCGCCCCATTAGAAAAACTCATCGTCGGCTGGTGTCATGTCTCGTCGTTTACCTCCGCTCAATGCCCTTAAGGCGTTTGAAGCAGCGGCTCGTCACTTAAGCTTTACCCGCGCAGCAGAAGAGTTGTTTGTGACTCAGGCTGCCATCAGTCACCAGATCAAGGCGCTGGAGGAGTATCTTGGCATCAAGCTGTTCCGCCGTAAAAACCGCTCCTTGTTGCTGACCGAAGAGGGGCAGGGCTATTTCCTGGATATCAAGGATATCTTTGCCTCCATCTCTGAGGCGACCGACAAGCTGCTGGCCCGCAGTGCCAAGGGGGCGTTGACCGTCAGTCTGCAGCCGAGTTTCGCCATCCAGTGGCTGGTGCCGCGCTTGGTCAAGTTCAGCGAACGCCACCCCGATATCGATGTGCGGATCAAGGCGGTCGATCTCGACGAAGGGTCGCTCACCGACGACGTAGATGTTGCCATCTACTACGGGCGTGGCAACTGGCCGGGTCTGCGTTGCGACAAGCTGCATACCGAATACCTGATCCCGGTCTGCTCCCCCTTGCTGTTGACCGGGCCAAAACCGCTGCGTACGCCGCAAGATTTGACTCTTCATACCCTGCTGCACGATACCTCCCGCCGTGACTGGAAGGCCTGGTTCCGCCAGCTCGATATCGATGCACCCAACGTCAATCAGGGGCCCATCTTCAGCCACTCCACCATGGTAATCCAGGCGGCGATCCATGGTCAGGGGGTGGCGCTTGGCCACAGCGTGCTGGCGCAACCCGAGATTGAGGCCGGCCGTCTTATCTGCCCGTTCGAGCAGGTGTTGGTGAGCAAAAATGCCTTCTATCTGGTGTGCCAGGAGCAACAGTCGGATCAGGGCAAGATCGTAGCCTTCCGCGACTGGATGCTGGAGCTGGTAGAGCAGGAAGAGGCGCGTCGCAGGGCAAGGCTCGCCGATGCCTGAGGTGATCCGCGAGGGGGCAATTGATGCCCCCGTTCGCATTTTGCTGGCCCACGGTGCGGGCGCCGGGATGGAACACGCCTTTCTTGCCGAGTTGTCACGCCTGCTGGCTGGCCCCGACATCGAAGTGGTGCGCTTCAACTTCCCCTATATGGCCAAACGGGCTTTGGATGGCATACGCAGGCCGCCTGATCGGCAGCCTGTATTGCTTGAACACTGGCATGAAATGATCCGCGAGTTTGCCCATCCACGGCTGTTTCTGGCGGGCAAGTCGATGGGCGGGCGGATGGCGGCGGAACTGTATAGTGAAGGCGAGGGTGAGATGAATGCTGCAGGATTGCTCATTCTCGGGTATCCTTTCCACCCTCCGGTCAAGCCCGACAGTTGGCGAGGCGAGGTACTCAAGCATATTGCAGTGCCAACCCTGCTGTTGCAGGGGGAGCGCGACACCTTCGGTAGTCGCGCCGAACTGGCCGATTTCCCCTTCTCACCCGCCGTATCGGTCCATTGGTTGACCGATGGTGATCATGGTTTCAAACCGCGTAAAGCCAGTGGCGTGAGTGAGCAGGAGAATATGCAGCATGCGGCGGCGGCTATCAGCCATTTTGTGGCCCGGCACGGATAGCTAGAGTGGACTGGCCTTGTTGTTGCCAGCCGTGATGAGAGAGGGAGAGTGAGGATGCAGATCCATCGACATTGGCTGATACTGGCCGGTCTCTTCGGGTTGACGGCCACCATGTTGGGGGCGTATGGCGCTCATGGATTGGCGGCGACCGGCATTACGCCCGAGCGTCTGGCGGCGTTCAATACCGCCGTGCAGTATCAGTTTTTTCACGCATTGGCCCTGCTGGCTCTGGGTTGGTGTGGTGTGCGCAGCAAGGTGATCCACCTGGCTGGCACCGCCTTTGTGCTGGGGATCATCGGATTCTCCGGCAGTATTTACGCCATGGTGCTGCTTGGCAGCAAGGGGCTGGGGCTGATTACCCCGGCTGGTGGCCTCTGTTTTATGTTGGGATGGGCGGCTTTGATTTGGGCCGGCTGTCGTCTTGGAGGAAAAAATGAATAATCTGCTGCTTTATTGCCGCCCCGGTTTTGAGAAAGAGGCGGCTGCAGAGATCACCGAGCGTGCCGGTAACATGCAGTGCTACGGTTTCGCCCGGGTCAAGGACGACAGCGGTTATGTGATCTTCGAACTGTATGACGAGGAGCAGGCGGACCTGCTGGCTCGCAAGCTGCCGTTCCGGGAGCTCATCTTCATCCGTCAGATGCTGGTGGTGACCCATGAGCTGAAGGCGCTGGATGTCGCGGACAGGATCACTCCCATCATCGAGGCGGTTCGCGAATACACCATTTGCGGCGATCTGCGTGTCGAAACCGCGGATACCAACGAAGCGAAAGAGCTGTCGGCCTTCTGCCGCAAGTTCACCGTGCCGCTGCGTCAGGCGCTGCGCAGCAACGAGATCCTGACCAAGAAGGAGACGCCAAACCGTCCGGTGTTCCACGCCTTCTTCATGGCCAATGATCACGTGTTGCTGGGCTACTCCTATTCGTTCAACAACTCCGGATTCCACATGGGGATCCCGCGCCTGCGCTTCCCGGCCGATGCGCCGAGCCGCTCCAGCCTCAAGCTGGAGGAGGCGTTTTACGTGTTCGTGCCGCGGGAAGAGTGGGATGTGCGTCTCTGCTCAGGCATGAAGGCGGTGGATCTGGGCGCCTGCCCGGGTGGCTGGACCTATCAGCTGGTGCGTCGTGGCATGATGGTTACAGCGGTCGACAACGGCATGATGGCCCAATCCCTGATGGATACCGGTCAGGTCAAGCATATCCGGGATGACGGTTTCGTCTGGCGTCCGAGCAAGAAGAACACCTACTGGCTGGTGTGCGACATGGTCGATAAACCGGCGCGGGTCGTTCACATGATTGCGGACTGGTTCCGTGAGGGCGACTGCCAGGAGGCGATGTTCAACCTCAAGCTGCCGATGAAGAAGCGTTATGCGGAATCGGTACACAACATCGAAGTGCTGCGCGAGATGCTCAAGGAGATCGACAACGCGTTCGTGATCCAGGCCAAGCAGCTCTATCACGATCGAGAAGAGATCACCGTGCATGTTTACAACAAGTACTGGGTCTCCAAACTCGAGCCCAAGGCGTGATGTAGCCGTTCAGCCCGAACGATAATTACCAAGGCCGACAGGGAAACCTGTCGGCCTTTTGCTATGCGGCTGCCGGAAAATATCAGAAACGGTAATCGAGGCGCAGGGAGGATTCGTCGTCGGTCACCTTGATCTCTATCTGCAGCGGGAAGGTTTTGTCGACCGGATTGAACTGCATTTTGATGCCATCCCCTCTCAATCTGATTGCCGTATGCAGTCCACCGGCTTTGAATTTGACCTTGGGTCTGAAGCGTTCAATCGACAGACTGATGCTCTTTTCCGGGGTCAGATTGAGCTGCGGGTAGGAGGTGATCTTTTGATTACCAAAGTTGTCGGTGGAGACTTCAATCCCAAACGACAGGGGTTTGGGTGCCTTGAGCAGGTCGTTGGTATCCAGGCTTGAACGCCATACCTCGGTGGCAGTCCGTTTTTCCTGCTGTGGCAGTTTGGCGATTTGGGTTGATTGGGCCTGTTCGAAGGCACTGGCAGTGCCACAAACCAGCATCAGACCCGACACCAGATAGCACCCGTATCCCTTCATGAAAAACACTCCCTGTTCTTCTTCTCTATTGAACATAGTTGCTGTTCGGGGAGTGGCAAAGGATTCGGAAATATAAAAAAGGGAGCCGAAGCTCCCTTTTAAAATCAATGAATTAACTCACATACGATCGATGATGGCCTGGGTGAATTCGCTGGTGGAAGCCGTGCCACCCAGATCGCGGGTGACCCGATCACCGGATTCGATGGTAGCTCGCACCGCTTCGCGGATCCGCTCTGCTTTATCCTGCATGCCGAGGTACTCCAGCATCTGAATGGAGGCGAGGATCACCGAGGTCGGGTTGGCGATATTCTTGCCTGCGATATCCGGTGCCGAGCCGTGCACCGCTTCGAAGATGGCGGCGCCATCGCCGATGTTGGCGCCGGGCGCCATACCAAGGCCGCCAACCAGACCGGCGCAAAGATCCGAAAGGATATCGCCGAACAGGTTGGTGGTGACCATGACATCGAAACGCTCCGGGTACATCACCAGGTTCATGCAGGCGGCATCGACGATCATCTCTTCGCTCTGGATATCTGGGTAGTGGCTGGCGATTTCACGGGCTACTTCGAGGAACAGGCCGGAGGTCGACTTGAGGATGTTAGCCTTGTGGATGATGGTGACCTTCTTGCGCCCTTCCTGACGAGCCAGCTCGAAGGCAAACTTGACGATGCGCTCGGCCCCTTCACGAGTGATGATGCTCATCGCCTCGGCACTCTTGTTGTCATCGCTGCGCTTTTGGCCTGCACCCGAGTACATCCCTTCGGTGTTTTCACGCACCGTGATGATGTCGATATTGTCGTAACGGCTCTTGGTGCCCTTGAAGGAGATGACCGGACGCACGTTGGCGTAGAGGTTGAATTTCTTGCGCAGGGAGACGTTGATGGAGGTAAAACCGCCGCCGACCGGCGTGGTCAATGGCCCTTTCAGGCTCACCTTGTTCTTCTCAATCAGATCCAGGGTAGCCTGGGGCAGCAGCTCGCCATGCTTCTCGAGGGCAACCAAGCCTGCATCAGCATATTCGTATTCGAAATCGCAGCCCGCATGGGTCAGGATCTGGATGGCTGATTCAATGATGCTGGGGCCGATGCCGTCGCCGGGGATCACGGTAATTTTTCTTTTGGACATGAGAGGGTTCCACTTCCAAGGTATAGGGGAGGATGGGGCTGCTTTATAGCATTTACTCAGCAAACCAACCACATTCCTTTACATTCTACTCACTTTCATCAACAGCGAGGGTGAGTCTCGTCATGGTTCGCACCCTTACCTGCATTTTTGTTCGGCCATTTAGTCCGGCTGGGGCGGGTAGCGGATGTCCCGCAGGTTGAATCCCAGCACAATATCACGCTGCAAGCGCACCAGCCGCTGGGCCAGCAGGGCTTCATCCTGATGCTGGCGCAGCTTGAGCAATGGCTTGGCGGCATCCTCTTGAAGGCAGGCCTCGAGCATGGCCGCCAGATTGCCATATTGCTGCAGCAGCTGGGTAGCGGTCTTGGGGCCGATACCCGGTACCCCCTTGATATTGGAACCGCTGATACCGGTCAGGGCCCAGAAGTCGACCAGCTGAGCGGGCATTACCCCATATTGCTGCTGGACGAAGGCGGCATCCAGCCAGCGTTTGTTGAAGTAGTCGCGTACCCGGATCTGCGGGCAGATGAGCTGACAGAACCCTTTGTCGGTGGAGATGATGGTTGCCTGATGGCCGTGGCTGGCGATGCCGCAGGCTAGAGTGGCGATGAGATCATCCGCCTCATCGGTCTCGGAGAGCAGGGCATCGACACCGCACTCCCAGAAAGCATCCTGCAGGGTCGCCAGCCCTTCACGCAGCTCGGGGGGCATGGGCGTGCGCCCCTCCTTGTAGGCTGGATAGACCTCCTTGCGCCAGCTGTGCACCTCGCCGTCAAAGACCGCGATGACATGGGTCGGTTCGCTATTGGCCAGCAGCTTGCGGCAGGTATTGATGAGGTTGGCGCGGGTGGCGACCAGCGCTTGGGCAGGGGTCAGTGCCTGCTGGGCCTGTACCGCGTGCAGACGGCGAATGAGGTTGAGGGCATCGATGATGAGCAGGTGTGGCCGGATAGTTGACATGGGGCACTCTTGGCGGTCGGGACGCCCCATTGTAACAAACCACTCGCCTGATGGGGGATTGATGGTATGCGGGAAGGCATAGCACCAATAAAGAGGGGCGCCGATGCACCCCTCTGTCGATGATGTGGCTGTCTGTACCCTAGCGGACGATTTCGTAGCAGGGCACATATTGGCTGCCCGGCAGCTTCATCCGCTGCTGCTTGACGAAGCTCTCCAGCAGCTTGTCCATCAGGTGCATCAGCTCCTCGTCGCCGTGTAGCTTGAAGGGGCCTTTCTTCTCGATGGCGCGAATGCCCCCTTCCTTGACGTTGCCAGCCACGATGCCGGAGAAGGCGCGGCGCAGGTTGGCAGCCAGCAGTTGCGGCGGCTGGTTGCGGTGCAGATCCAGACTGGCCATGCTGGCGTGATCCGGCTCGAACGGGAGCTGGAACTCCGGCTCAATCTTGAGGGACCAGTTGAATGAGTAGGCATCGCCGACCGATTTGCGATATTCGCGAATCTTCGGCATCGCCTCTTTCATTACCCGGGCCACTTCCGGCGCATCGCCGACGATGATCCGGTAGAGCCGGGTGGCTGGCTCGCCCAGGGTCGCCTTGATGAAGTCATCGATGGCACGGAAGTAGTCGGCGCTCTCTTTCGGGCCGGTCAGAATGATCGGCATCGGCTGGCGTTCATTGGCCGGGTTCATCATGATGCCGAGCAGATAGAGCAGCTCTTCGGCGGTGCCGACCCCGCCCGGGAAGATGATGATGCCGTGGCCCAGACGCACGAAGGCTTCCAGCCGCTTCTCGATATCCGGCAGGATCACCAGCTCGTTGACGATGGGATTGGGCGGTTCGGCCGCGATGATGGAGGGTTCGGTGAGGCCGATGTAGCGCCCGTTTCGTACCCGCTGCTTGGCATGGCCGACGGCGGCCCCCTTCATTGGGCCCTCCATGGCGCCCGGGCCGCAACCGGTACAGATGTTCAGCTCACGCAAGCCCAGTTCGCTACCCACCGCACGGGTGTACTGGTATTCGATCTCGTTGATGGAGTGGCCACCCCAGCAGACGATCAGGTTGGGATCGGCGCCGGGCAGGATCACCTTGGCGTTGCGCAGAATGGCGAACACCACGTTGGAGATATGGGTGGAGTTGGTCAGATTGACCTGGCGGTTGGACTCGAGCTGATTGGAGACATAGAGAATGTCGCGTAGCACCGAGAAGAGGTGCTCCTGAATGCCGCGAATGATCTCGCCATCGACAAAGGCGTGCTCGGGGGCATTGAACAGTTCCAGCTTGACCCCGCGCTCGCGCCGGATCACATGAATATCAAACGATTTGAAGCGCTCCAGGATCTCCTTGGAGCTGTCGGTATGGCTACCGGAGTTGAGCACTGCCAGCGAGCAGTTGCGAAACAGTTGATAGATATCGCTGGAGGCAGTCTGCTTGAGGCGATCCACCTCAAGCTGTGACAGCAAATCCATGCTGCCGACGGGATTGATGTGCGTAATCATAGGTTCCCCTTTACTCACTTGTTATCGTTGTGTTTTTCCCTGGGGAGAAAAGGGGACGCCATGTAGCATCCCCTGAGATCGATAGTAGTGGTAACAGAGGGGGGAGGGAAATAGGGTGACGACTGTTCGCTGTTTTTTTAGCCGGTTGTCAGGCCAGTGTCACTTGATCCCGACCGGTGTTCTTGGCGTGGTAGAGCGCCTTATCCGCCCGCTCGAACACATCGGACGGGTTATCCCCATCCTTGAACAGGGTGGCGCCGATGGAGATGGTGATCTCCACCTTGGCATCGCGAAAACGGAACGGGATGCTCTTGATGGTCTGGCGCAGGGTCTCCAGCGGCTTCTGGAATTTGTCCGGGTTGATGTTGGGCAGCAACACCACGAACACTTCCCCGCCGAAACGGGCGATGAAGTCAGTGTCACGCAGGGCACTCTGCAGCGCCTTGGCGACCACTTTCAGCGCCTTGTCACCCGCCATATGGCCGTAGTTGTCATTGATGTTCTTGAAGTGATCGATGTCGATGATCGCCATGCAGAGCGGAGTGCGGTAGCGCAGCCAACGTTTGTACTCCTGCTCCAGCCGTTCATCGAGGGCGGCCCGGTTGTGTACCTGGGTCAGGCTGTCGAGGAACAGCTTGTGCTTCTGAATGGTCAACCGCTTCTTATACTCGGCGGTCTCCTCCTTCATCAACCGCAGCTTGGACTCCATGGTGGATAGGCGGGTGAGCAGGTGACGCTCTCGCGCCGCTGTGCTCTCGCGCTCTTGCAGCAGCAGGTTGATGGCGCCCATGTGGCCTGAGATGGTTCGCTTGAGCGCATCGAGGGAGTTATAGCTGGCCAGGGATTGATCGATGGCCTGCAACTCGCTGACCAGCGCCTCGCGGGTCTCTCTGGTTTCGTTTTGCAGCGCGCGCCCCTCGTCGAGGGATTCGGTAAACCCGACATGCACCGCGGACAGGCTCTCGTTGAGGGAGCTGAGGAAGGCGCGGGAGGCTTTGCGCTCCTCACGGGTACCTTCGATGATGAGCTCAATCACCTGCAGGCAGGTTTCCGCCAGCAGGGCCGGGTTGATCCCGATCAGCAACTGGCGGCGGATGTCGCCCAGACTCTCGCCGATGGCACCGGCAAAGTCGAGTTCGGTGATGAGCCGCTGCAGCTCGTCGGCGATGCGAGCGTGATCCTTGAGATCAAACGGGTCGACATCGGGCTGGCCATCGTGGCTGGTGGGGGCATTTTCTGGCTGAGCTGCGCCTGCCGGTGCCAGCAGAGGCTGGCTGGGCAGCAGCTGGATCTTGATCGCCTGCTGGTAGAACTCCAGCAGTTTGATTACCTTCTTTTGCTGATCGGCAATGCCGTAACCGGCGGGACTTGCCAGAAACTCCTTGAGGGATTTGCGGGTCTCTTCCGGGAAGCCCTTGATGGTTTTCAGCTGTCTGGAGCCAAGATCGATGGCGGTTTGGGTCAGGGTGATCGACTCTTCCAGCGCATTGCTGTGCTGCTGCAACAGTTTTTCGATGGCCTGCAGATCCTCATCCAGCGCGGTAAAGGCCGGATTGTTATCTAGTTTCTGCTTGAGTTTGGCGAATCGATTATCCAGCTCGCGGTCGAAGCCACGGCAGGAGAGCATCAACTTGTTGATAAACTGGATGCCGCGGGCACGCTCTGCATCGGAGAACGAGAGAACGCCGTCGAGTTCCAGCTGTTTTTGCTGAAGGGATTCCCTGAGCCTGGCCAATTGTCCTGCTACGGCAGCGATGTCATTCATTATCAGGTCGCCCTGTTGTCATTATTGTTTTTGGTGTTGGATAGCAACAGTGGTCGAACCGGGTTTCGAGCCTCGCCCTGTTATCTACATTTCCGGGTGGTCATCGGCAGCCGGCTTCCTTGCAAGGCTGGGCCAATTAACCCATTGCTTTTCATGAGAAGAATTGACTTTTACCAGCCCCTTGTCAATTGCCATCAAGCCGCATTGCCACACATCCCCATTAAAAAATGCGGCCTGTTGGCAATCGATGGCGGCGAGCTCCAACCAGGCGTTTTGCTGGCATTTTTCACTGAGCTGAATGGCTCCCGACAGGGCGAGATAGCAGAGGTCAAACAGGCCATTGTGATCGAGCGCGGTCGCCGCCTTCGGCAGGAAGGGGTGACTGACAATCCCGAGGCTGATCTGGCGATCCAGCGGATAGCTGCAAGGGAAGGCGGCGATGGCGGTCAGCAGGTCTCCCGCCAGTTGATGTAGGTTGGTCACGTGGCGCTGTGGCACCACATAGAGCATGTGTCCTTCACGCAAGTCATAGATACGGCCATCTTGCGGGGTCAGGGTGTCCATATAGGCACCGAAGGCCTGCTCGATTTCTCTGCTGGCCTGATAGCCGTGGCGCTCCAGCGTGTTGACCAGAAAGGGCACCCGGAACAGCAGATAGTGCAGCTTGTCATCGAACTCGCTGGAGGGCTGTTCACTGAGGTACCAGCGATCCGATTTCAGCTGGCGCTTTGCCATCTCCCGCGGCCAGCGGTTCATCAGCCGCTGCCAGTTGGCCAGCCCCGAGCGTGGCTCGATCAGCAGGGCCTCATTGGTCCGTTTCAGTTGCAGGCGGGCAGTACGCAGCTTGAGCCAGAGGGTGAAGAAGAGGTAGATAAAGAGCGCCAGCAGCAGGCTGGTGGTGATGCTCGACCAGAGATAGCGCTCCTGCTGATGCTGGCTGTTGTTAAGTCGCTGCTCCAGCTCCTTGATATGTTGCACCCGCTCGACCTGGACATAGTTGTCACGGATCGCCGCCTGCTCCATGGCCTGCTCCTGCTGGCGCACCTCTTCGCCAAGACGGTGGAAGCGCTTGTAGCTGTCGAGGGCCTGACGCAGATACCCCTTCTGCTCGTAGGCAAGCGACAACAGGCGGAATACCTCGTACTGACGGCGGGTATCGCCGAGCTGATTGGCCAGTGCGCGGGCGTTCTCCAACTGCAGGATGGCGATGGCGGCCTCCTGCTTCTTCAGATAGAGCTCGCCGAGCAGCAGCAGGGTATCGATCAGCGGCTCTTTGGCATCGCTCAGTTCGTGAGACTGACGGGCCGCATTGAGGTAGTTGCTGGCCAGCGAGAGGTTGCCGCTTTGCAGGTAGGTTTTGCCGATTTCATATTTGAGCAGGGAGGCTTGTGGTCGGTTGCTCCCCTCATCGAGCAGATCCAGCGCATTGAAGAAGTAGACCAGCGCCATATTGAGGTCGCCCTGCTCGCGGTTGAGTCGCGCCAGCACCATCAGGGAGTCGCACAGCAGGGAAGGGTTGCCGATGGAGTGGAAGTAGTTGGCCGCCTCATTGGCATACTGCAGCGCTTTCTGGGGCTCCTGCTCCTGCTGATAGAGTTTGACTATCTGGTTCGACAGCAGGCCGAGAAAGAGCGGGTCGTTGAGGCTTTTGGCCTGTTGCTGGGCATCGATATATTCCCCCAGTGCCAGCTGTGGCTGCTGCAGCGCGCGATAGAGGTCGCCGCTGATGGCGCTGACCCAGGCACTGGCGAGGGGATTGGGGGTCTTGGCGGCCCAGATCCGCGCATCTGCCAAGTGGGCCTTGGCATCATCGAAGTGCTGGTTCTCGATGTCGTAGCTGGTGCGTTGCAGGCGGCCATAAATCTGGAGCTGGCTCTGCTTGAGCGTGGGGACGGCCAACTGTTCGTCCAGTTGATCCATCAGGGCGCGGCTGGTGCTCTGGTTATCCGGTTTGAGGGCCTGACTGCGGATCTTGAGATAGAGGCCGTGGGCCTTGAGTTCCGGTTGCCGCTCTTTGTCTGCCAGCGCCATCGCCTTGTCGAGCGCTTGCTGGGTGGCCTGATATTGACCCAGTTGCAGCAGACACTCCCCTTTGAGCAGATGGGCGCCTATGGTCTGGGCCGCCGTGCTGTAACTCAGGATGGGCTCGCGATAACCGAACTCCTGGCGATTGCTGATGATTTGCTGGGGATTATTGGCTGCGCGCGTCAGGAAGGCTGTGGTGATCTGGACGCATCTGGCAGGATCGGTCAGTACCATCGATTGCGCTTGTTGCAGATCGATAGAGAGTTGCTCCTTGTCCAGATCCAGATTCGGAGCTGACAGGGAGGACATCATCATGGCCAGAAAAAACAGTTGATTCATTGGATTAAGGACGGCGCAGAGGTGTTGGCATGTTATCCAAGCCCCCCCCTGCGAGTCCAGCGTTTACTGTGGTTTGCTGGTGGCCGGCAAGTGGGTTTCGTCTGGATTTTATTATCCAGCACCCTTATCCCTGCTGCGTAAAGCATCGATTGAAACCTTTTTTGCCAGTCATGGAGGGCAGTGCGACTGCCCTCTTTGCTGCAGCTCGACTTTATTGGCGGATTAGACGCAGGTTGGCGGGCACGGTTTCGAAATTGGAGCGGAACGGGTTGATGTCGAGGCCGCCGCGACGGGTATAGCGGGCATAGACGGTCAACTGCTCTGGCTGGCAATAGTGCTTGAGGTCGATAAAGATCCGCTCGATGCACTGCTCGTGGAACTCGTTGTGCTGGCGGAACGAGATGAGATAGCGCAGCAGCTTCTCCCGATCGAGTTTCGATCCCTTGTAGCGGATCACTACAGAGCCCCAGTCGGGCTGGCTGGTCACCAGACAGTTGGATTTGAGCAGGTGGCTGTGCAGGGTCTCCTCGACCAGCTCGCTACCGGCTGCCCCTCGCAGCAGGGACGCATCAAACTCGTAATTGTCTACCTCGATATCCTGCTCGTCGATGCACTCGCCGGGCAGCTGGGCAATCTGGTGCGGCGCCTTGTCGAGGGGGAACAGGGTCACCTTGACGGTCTCCCCCGCACAGGCGCGCAGATCCCTGGTCAGCATGGCGGCGACTGCCTCGATAGAGTCGCAACGGGTCTGGTTGAAGGAGTTGAGGTAGAGCTTGAAAGATTTGGATTCGATCAGGTTCGCACTGGTGGCCGGGATGGTCACTTCACCCACCGCCACCATCGGTTTGCCCCTGGCGTTGAGCCAGGAGAGCTCATAGAGGGTCCAGACATCGCAACCGCTAAAGGGCAGATCATCGCCCAGCTGGAGATCATCCCGGTTCAGGCTACGTGGAACCGGCTGCAGCAGGGAGGGGGAGTACTGGCTGATGTAATCGGATTGCTGGCCCAGGCTCAGGCCGGTCAGGGCGCTGGCCCCGGCGTATCTATCTTGTTTGCTCACAGGGTTGCTCACGTAATGTGCTCATGATGAGTGGAATGAAACGGGCCATTGCAGGGCCGGATGGTTGCAGCCGTTTGGCTTGGGCGTCGGCCTCTCTGTATCCCGGGTTCTGTTTCCCGGGTCGCAAGGTCGGCTGGCAACCTTGTCTGTTACCGGGTTTGGTGGTGCAATAGCGGACTTTGCCAGCAATTGTGGGGATTTTCGATGTCGGATCAAGTTTTGTCTGCCCTGGAGCACTTTTTTGCCCGCTGGCAACGGGATGGCGAGGCCAGACGAGGCCTGCCTCTGTGCGAGTGGGAGGCGGACTGGCGTTCCCCCTGCCAGCTTGGTGAGCCCGCCGATGGTCGGGTGGCCTGGCGTCCTCACCATCGCCCCGAACCCGCCGATTTTACGGCCATGGCCGATGCCCTTGAGCTGACAATTCATCCCAGCGCTATCGCCCTGTTTGGGCACTGGTTCAGTCGCCCTATCCCCTGCCTTTTCAAGGGGCTGCGCCTTGAACTGATCTTGCCGTGGAACGACGCGGATCTCGACCTGCTCAAGGAGAACCTCATTGGCCATCTGCTGATGTTGCGCAAGCTAAAACGAACCCCCTCCATCTTTATTGCCACCACCCGCAACGAGATGACGCTCATCTCGCTGGATAACGAGAGTGGTCGGGTGTGGCTGGAGTGGCTCGATTCCGGCCGCCGTCTGACGCTGGCTCCCTCCCTACCGGCGTTTCTGGAGCGGCTGGAGACGTTGCCGCAATAGCACCTGTTCGAGCCAAGGTTACTCATCGGAACGAAAAGCGCCTTGCCATGCGGCAAGGCTCTTTTTTATGGCATCGCGTACAGGGAACGCGCTTAATCCTTGAAATCCCAGGAGAGGTTGGAGACCAGACGGCAGCTGTCGCACTTGAAGTCGAAGATCTCGTGCAGCGGCGCTGCCAGTGCCCACTCACCGCCACAGCTGGGGCAGGGGCGCGCCTTCTCCTCGGCAGCGCTCAGCCCGCCCACCCGGTAGAGGTAGTAGTAGGTGGGGATGCCGCTCAGCACTTCCAGTCGCTTGGCCAGATCGCTGCCGCGCCGGTAGAGGCGGCTGCCCACTTCGCCGATTTCGTGCAGCGCCGCGTGTTCTGCGATGGAGCCGTTCATCTGTAACTGATCACACGCCTCCCAATCCTCCTGCCACTTGATGATCTGTTTCTGATCGCCGTTGGCGACAGCGGGCAGTTGGTAGAGCGGAATGGGGGCGAAGTGGTCGCCACAGCGCAGCGGCGAGCAGGTGTGCAGGAAGCTGGTGTAGAGCAGCATCCAGCTGGGGCGCTCGCCCTGCTGGCCGCAAGGATCTGTGCTGTCGGAGAGCAGATCCGCCCCCTGCAGCTGGAGTTTGGGCGCCAGCAGCCCGGCCTGATTGAGCTGCTGTTCGGCCAGTTTGACCTGCTCGCTCTGGTTGTCGGGGTGCAGGCTATCCTGCTCCGGGCAGACTACCCGACTGACGAAATAGCCGTCGTGCATGCTGGTGGGGAACTCCCGCCCGAGGATCTGGCCCTGATAACGCAGCATGTCGAGGTAGTTGACGATGGCCCGCTCGGCGTCGCCAAGGGAGGTATCGCGGTAACACTCAAAGCAGAGTTCGACGATATACATGGTTCAGCCTTGCCCCTGCTGGAGGAGCAGGTCGGTCAGGCGATCCACCTTCTGTTCGATGCGTGCGAGCTGTTCGGCGAGTTGCTGCAGGGTGAGCTCCGGCGCTGGCTGGGGCACGGCCTCTGGCAGGAGCTCGCTCTCGGCGGTCGCGATGGGCTGCTGCTTCCACTGGCTCAGCACTTTCAGCAGCTCGGCCATCGGCACGGGATGGGTGAGGCGGGCCTTGATCATGGCAGTGGTGGGAGTCAGGCCCTTGGCGGCCAGCTCGTTGGCAATTCGGATGATCTCGTGGGCGGACATAAGCATGCTCTGGGTGAGAAGGAGGGATCGATATCGGGGCGGGATCTTAACCAAAGCCGGCAGGGGAGGAAAGGGGCGGGCGGCTTAGCGGGGCTGGCGCAACATCACATCGAGTTGGTCGATCGCCTCGCACCAGTCGGAGTCGTTCCACAGGGCATCACGCAGAAAGCTGGCCTGGGCGGCGTTCCAGAAACCGGCCTCCGGCAACAGGGTTTCATTGTCGAGGTGATGGTCGTGCACAAAGCGGTGCAGGCTCAGCTCGTCGTTGGCCATCCCGAGCTGGGCAAACAGGGCTGGCAGATCGTGGACAAGGGGTTCCATCTCGTCTCTCCCTTTGTTTAATCCCTGAGATTATAGACAGGCACAGCCACTGGGCGCAGAGACGAGATTGGGGATCAGGCAGAAGGGATGCGGTGAGGTGGCAGATCAACGCCGACGACGTGCAGCCCCTGCATCTTGAGGGTGCCCTGATAGTGGCTCTCGCCATCGCTGGAGAATTCAAACTGGTAGTGGGTCAGCAGCCGCAGGGGATGGCGCGCCAGCTCCCGCCGGTTGCGGGCCAGCGACAGCAGTTGCAGATCATGATGCTGGCAGTAGCGGCGCATGTATTGCCAGGCCACTTCTGCCTGTTGGCGTTGCAGCCAGAACAGGCCGGCAACGGCAATCAGCAACAAAATTCCGAGCATCTCTCCCATAGGCGGGCTTCCTTATCGTGATGTCGATAACCGGGAGTCCTGCTTGGCACTCCCAGTCTCCATTTCTATTTCCCGCCGTGTTGCCTCGTGGCGTGAGGGGGATGCGAGGGATCAGGCCGAGGCAAACAGACGGCCGATGGCCTTGCCCAGCGCCTCGCTGCGGTTGGGGTCGCGCAGTCTGGCCAGCATATCATTGCGCAGGGCCGGTAAAGTGACCAACTCGGCAAAAACCTGATTGAAGAACTGGGTTGGTTGCAGCGCCAGCTGTTCCAGATAGTGGCTGAGCAGATTGGCATCTTTCAGATCGGGCCAGAGCCGGCCGGCGATGGCGAGCAGCAGCGCCGGGCTCGGCTGAGTTTGCAGCAGGGTCAGCAGCTTGTTGCTGCGCTGTTTGTTGCCGGGGCAGGAGGCCATGGCGCGGCAGAGGTAGGCCAGGGTCTCCGGGTTGGGGGCGGCGCACTCCTGCTCCTTGCCGATCCGCTCGAGCAGGGCCCCTTGTACTGCCGGTGGCAGCGGAGCGTTTTCAAGGCTCTGGCAGAGGGCATAGAGCGGCTCTTGCGGCAGCTTGGGCAGCGCCTTGCAGACCAGCGCCAGATTGCGCTCATCATGCAGTCGTTCGGCCAGATCGGCAAAGCCCTGCAGCCCCAGCGTCTGCCAACCGGTGTTGTTGGGGGCAGCCAGATAGTGGCAGAGGGTATCGTAATAGGCCGAAGGGGCCTGCTCCAGCTGGCGCGCCAGTTTGGCGTGCAGACTGGCCATTTTGGCCTCTGCCGGGCGGAAGGTGTAGGGATTGTCGGCCAGGCGCTGGGCCTTCTCTTCATCGAGATCGCCGGTGAGCTTGTAGCCCAGGGTCTCCACCACCTGATCCATGAACAGCTTGGGGCCGTTTGACATCAGCAGGCCGCGCTCATCGAGGGCAAATTTGAGGAACCAGAGGTAGTGGCGAGACTCGCTCGGCTGGAAGAAGTGCACGCCGAGCCAGGCGTGCTGTTGCAGCGGCCAGGGGTAGGGCTCCTGCTGCTGTTCGATGCGGACAAAGGTGTCGCTTGCCAGTGGCCGCACCTGGCGGCCCATGTCAAACAGCTGGAACTGGGTGCCAGCCTGAGTCAGAAATTCGGTCAAGGTATTGATGGCAGTAGGCGTCGCAGACATGGTGAGATCCGGCTAATGGTGATGCGGGCCGATTATAAGGCCCTTGCCGAGGATAGCCAGTGGCAGCAGACGCGCGCTGCGGCAGATATCAACATGGCAGCCATGCGGGGGGCGGTGTATAGTATCGCCCTTTTTTAACGGCGGCAGGCCGCGCTGGCTGCCGTGTATGTCGTTGACCCGGCTGAATCGCCGGTGCTGCGCGACTGAATGTATCGGCATCCTGGCTGATCCTGTCGGGTCAGCGGATCAATCTGTGGTTATGAGGAAGAGAGCGAGATGAATCAATATTTGCTGGTAGCTGGCCTGTTGGGGGAACTCACCGCCGAGTTGCAGCGCCTTGAGCGCTGGCAAGCTGACCATCCCGGTGACGAAGCCCTGGCAAGTACCCTGCCTTTTTGTGTTGATACCCTGAGCTTTGATCAATGGCTGCAGTTCGTGCTGATACCGCGCATGGAGCAGTTGGTGATGTTGCAGGCTCCGCTGCCCACCAGCGTCTCCCTCTATCCCATGGCCAGCGAAGTCTACAAAGAAGATCTGGCCGAGGCAGAAGCGCTGCTGCGCCTGATCGCCCGCTTCGATCTGCTGCTTTCCGGCAAAGTGATCGAACAATGATGCCAGATCAAACCCGAGAAGAAAGTGACTTGAAGCTGACCCTGCTCTATCAGGATGAGTGGCTGGTGGCGGTCAACAAACCGTCCGGTCTGCTGGTGCACCGCAGCTGGCTCGACAAGGGCGAGACCCGTTTTGCCATGCAGATGACCCGGGATCTCATCGGTGGTCGCCATGTCTATCCGGTGCATCGCCTCGACCGTCCCACCTCCGGCGTGCTGCTGTTTGCGCTCGATCCGGTGATTGCCCGCGCGCTGACCGAAGCCTTTACCCAACGTCAGGTGCACAAGGAGTATCTGGCACTGGTGCGCGGCTGGGCGCCCGAGCAGGGGGTGATCGACTATCCCCTCAAGGAGCAGCTGGACAAGATTGCCGATGCCATGAGCAACCCGGATCGCCCGGCGCAGGATGCCGTCACCACCTTCCGTCGCCTGCATCAGGTCGAGCTGCCCCACGCGGTCTCCAAGAAGCACCCCACCAGTCGTTACAGCCTGGTCAGATTGTTTCCGAAGACCGGCCGCAAGCATCAGCTACGCCGCCATATGGATCACCTGTTCCACCCCATCGTCGGGGACACCACCCACGGAGATGGCCGTCACAACCGCTTCTTTCGCGAGCACTTTGGCTGTGAACGACTGCTGCTGGTGGCCCGCACCCTGAGTTTTACCCATCCGGTGCTTAATGTACCGATGCGGATCCAGGCTCCGCTCGGTCAGGATGTGCTACGCCTGTTTGCCGAGCTGGGCTGGCCCGCCAGCGAGAGCGACTACTAAGCGCCTGATCCTCAGCCCTGAACCGGTGGCATCTGACGCCAGCTTGCTGATAGAGTTGCTTAAAAGAGTGACTCAAACAGGGAGCGGAGAATGGCGCAGATCGATATCGTGGTAGGGAGTGTCTACGGCGCAGCCATGCTGGTGGCCGAGACCTTGGCAGATGAGCTGGAGCGCAAGGGGCATCACTGTACCCTGCACGAAGAAGCACGGCTGGCGGACATCGACCCTGGCCGTTTTTTATTGCTGGTCAGTGCCACCACAGGGCAGGGGGATATTCCTCCCAATCTGCAGCCCTTTGCCAGCGAACTGGCCGACAAGGCCCCTTGGCTCAAAGGGCTGCGTTATGCCCTGATTGCCATGGGCGACAGCAGCTATGACCATTTCTGTGGCGCGGGCCGTCGGCTGGACGGATTGCTGCAAGAGTTGGGGGCCACGCGAGTGATTCCCCCGCTGGAGCTGGATGCCACCGTGCACGACGAACCCGAACAGGTGGCACTCAGCTGGCTGCAAAAGTGGGATATTCAGCCCTGAATATTCTCTGAAATAGAGCCATATCAATCCCCTGATTCCTAATCGGCAGGGGATTGTTATTTGTACAAATTCAATAGCCTGTCACCGGCATATTTCCCTAACTGAAAGAGGGATATTCCCCTCGCGCACTATCCCATGGCTGAAATGGTTTCAACCTCGCTGCAGACCCGTCATCTAAATAAAAGTTCAATCTTGAAAGCGATCTCAGTCATGTTTTTGTCATCCAATCGTAAAATAATGACTTTGGTTCTATCGCAAATTAATTGTTGGTAACGCTTTCATGTTTGTTATGATTGCGAAGTTCATGTGATTATTGGTTATTTATTGCCTATTGTGGCGATTTTTTACTTTCTGGTGTTGAGGTGATCGTTTGCCGAGCGATTTGTCGCCATTTTGTGAGTTGCTTCATATTTGTCGTGAAATACGCTCCCTATAATCAACCTCGGTTATCACCAACAGGATTACATGGTGATAAGAAGTTGAATATTCAGGATCACACTCCTCACTGCGGGAAATAAGGAATATGACAATGAAAATGAAGTGGCTCCCGATTGCAGCAGCTGTTACTGCCGCCCTGGCTTCCCAAGCCGCCTTTGCCGTAGATTTCCACGGTTATATGCGTGGTGGTTTTGGTGTTTCTGACAATGGCGGTCAGCAGACCCTGAGCCAGCAAAAAGTTGGTCGTCTTGGTAACGAAAAAAACGTTTTCGGCGAAATTCAGCTTGGCCAAGAAGTATACAATAAAAATGATATTTCATTTTATGTTGACTCAATGATTGCTTTTGGTGATGACGATTCAGCCAAGAGCACATGGAATGACAACATTGCAGGTCGCCAATTTAACGTTCAGGCTAAGAATCTGTTTGGTGGTGGCGAGACCCTTTGGGCTGGTCAGCGCTACTATCAGCGCCATGATATTCATCTTAGTGACTTCTACTACTGGGATGTGTCTGGTATCGGTGGTGGTCTTGAAAATGTGAACATTGGCCCTGGTAAGGCATCTGTTGCTTTGATTCAATCTGATACCAGTGCTGAGTTCAAAGCAGGTAAAGAGCGTGTCGATACCAACACTTTGGATGTTCGTTATGCTGGTATCCCTTTGTGGAAAGACGCCAGCTTGGAGCTGGGTTACGATTTTGCGCAAGCAAATGTCACTGACGATCAGAAAGCTCGACTTGGTTATGATGCAGAAGATGGGCAAATGGGTACGGCAGAGCTGACTTGGGGGCTGTCTGGCGGCTTTAATAAGACAGTTCTGCAGTACATGAGTGGTGGTTTGGCCAATCAAGCTGCTGGTTACGGTGCTGGTAACGGAAACGGTTTGGTTATCGAACAAGGTGATGGGAAAGGTTTCCGTGCAATCAACCACGGTGTCATCGCTTTGGGCGCAAGTAACTTCGAAGTTGGCCATCAACTGGTCTATGGTGAAGCCAATGATGTTTACGTTAACAAAAAACTCGCAGACATTGATACCTTCTCTGTGGTTGTTCGCCCTGCCTATAACTGGACTGATACTATGAAGACCTACCTTGAGCTGGGTTACTTCAAGGATAACGAGAAGATTAAAAATAGTGCAGAAAAGTCTACCGAAGGTAGTAAATACACTATCGCGCAGGCATGGTCTGCTGGCCGTGGCTACTGGGCTCGTCCGGAAATTCGGGTTTTTGCTAGCTACCTGCAGCAAGACGGTGCACTTGAAAAAGACTCCAATGGAGTTCCGCAAGATGATGCTTTCACCGTCGGTGTGCAAGCAGAAGCTTGGTGGTAATAGGTGTATTAAATGCTTGTATAGTCACGCCCCCGCTTGTCGGGGGCTTCTTTGTTTATTCTGTTAATGGATGCGTCGAATCATGTATAACACCAAGCTCGCAGTCGTTTTGCTAGGCTCTTTGTTGTTGGGCGGGTGTGCCTCGCTCGAAGCACAGCTCTCTCCAACCAAAGGGTTCAAAGCAGCCGTTACGGATCGAGAACGTGCCATGCAATCTCTGGATTTGGCTAAAGCGTGTTGCAAGGATTTTGCGAATATCCCGTATGTTGATATGGTGCTTGGGACATCTCAGCTAGCCGCCATTGATGCAAATTCTCCCGTATATGCGTTTTCTGAAGGCAAGAGTTATTTTGCTGCTTATCGTCTCCCTACTCATTCTGGTGACCTCAGTATCACTGTCGAAGGGATCATCGATCAGACTATGTTTGAGCCAGTCGTGGTTATGTTGGACTCGCGTTTTCAGGTCACCCGAACGATGGGGCGGAACGTTTTTAGATATGACCCAGCGAGATTGATCAGTGGGAATGCTGTTAGTGGAACCTTTACCGTCGACCGTAGTCACATCGGTAATCCGAACAATGAGAGCTACCTGCTTATCTATACAGATGAATCGCGATTGAGTGAGACCCTAACGATTCCCAGTGATGCCAAGTTGATGGCCAAAGCAAAGGTTGTCAATGATTACGGCATCAAGGACCCAGTTATTCCACATTCGCCTTGGGGGGTTATCCGTTTCTCTGTTGTAGACCTTAGCGCAGGAAAAGATGGTGTAAATGTGTACAAGCCAGCGTATGCAATTGGTACTGATGAGATAAAAGAGCAGGCGAGACGCTCAACTGTGGAAGTGGTTCCTAATAAACTGGTCGTCCCTGCTGCAACTGCGGTTGTCGCAACCAGTGCCTCGGTAGTTGCCAAACCTGCTCCTGCCATGCTGAGTGAAACAGAGGCTTTCTACCAGAGCCAGATCGAAAAAGCGGTCAAGGCGGGGGATATCGACAAGGCGATGAAGCTGGTGAACGAGGCCGAGCGGGCCGGTTCAACCAAGGCAAAAAGCGTGTTTATTGATGCGGTCAAGCGCTCGCAAAAATAGAATAATACGACCATTTACTGGTCAGATATATTTATTGAGGCCTCCCTTGTTGGAGGCCTTTTTAATCGGTAGACTGTAATAAATAAAAATCAAGCCGTTACACTTGGTTACAATGAGTTGCTGTTTGATGTAAGTGGTATTGTTAAAATACAAAGTGAAACTGCTATTTATATGTCTTTGTAGTAGAGTGATAATGAGGATATATATAACTTATATTACATGCGTTTTTTAGCCGCTAAACAAGTTGTGATCTCCCCTCCAAATTCAATATTCCCCCGCCTTCGAAAGCAGCAATTTATGACCCGCTGGGTTATATTCTGATGGTCAAAATAAACAAGCCCGACTCGAAGATATCTGAATGAATCAGTCCTTATTTCATCCAGATAGATCGTTCAGGGACGACAATCCATTCAGGAGCGCACACAATGTTCAAAAATGCTTTCTCTAATCTGCAAAAGGTTGGTAAGGCGCTGATGCTGCCAGTATCAGTCTTGCCAGTCGCAGGTATTCTGCTGGGGGTGGGGGCTGCCCACTTCAGCTGGATGCCGGAAATTGTCTCCCAATTGATGGAGCAAGCCGGTGGTTCCGTATTTGGCCAGATGGCCCTGCTGTTTGCAGTGGGTGTTGCTCTGGGCTTTACCAATAACGACGGTGTATCCGGTCTGTCAGCTATCGTTGGCTACGGCATCATGGTCGCAACCCTGAAGGTCATGGCACCTGTGATGGGTGTTGAAACCATCGAAACCGGCGTGCTGGGTGGTATCCTGGCCGGTGGTATCGCTGCCTGGGCGTTCAACCGTTTCTACAAGATCCAGCTGCCAGAGTACCTGGGCTTCTTCGCGGGCAAACGTGCCGTACCCATCATCACCGGTTTCCTCTCCATCGGTCTGGGTGTGATCCTGTCCGTGATTTGGCCGCCAGTGGGTGGCGCCATCGGTGCCTTCTCTGACTGGGCTGCCAACCAGAACCCGGTACTGGCCTTCGGTATCTACGGTGTGGTTGAGCGCTCCCTGATCCCGTTCGGTCTGCACCACATCTGGAACGTACCGTTCTTCTATCAGGCTGGTACCTGTGTCAACGGTGCCGGTGAAACTGTTCACGGTATCATGACCTGCTTCCTGACTGCTGATGACGCGTCCCGCGCTGCCGGTAACGGCTTTGGTCAGCTGGCTGGTGGCTACCTGTTCAAAATGTTCGGTCTGCCTGCTGCTGCGTTCGCCATCGCTCACGCTGCCAAGCCGGAAAACCGCGCCAAGATCGTTGGTATCATGGCCTCTGCAGCCCTGACCTCTTTCCTGACCGGTATCACCGAGCCGATTGAATTCTCCTTCCTGTTCATCGCTCCGGTTCTGTACGCAATCCACGCTGTACTGGCTGGTCTGGCTTATGTGCTGACCAACTCTCTGGGTATCGTACACGGTCACACCTTCTCCAACGGCTTCATCGACTTCGTGGTGCAATCACCGCGTGCCGACAACATGCTGCTGCTGGTTGGTCTGGGTCTGGTTTACGCGGCCATCTACTACGTGGTATTCAGCTTCGTTATCCGTGCCATGAACCTGAAAACCCCGGGTCGTGAAGACGAGACTGCTGAAGAGGCCGTTGGCCAAGGCAAAGACGAGATGTCTGCTGCTCTGGTTGCCGCCTTCGGTGGTAAAGAGAACATCGCTTCTCTGGATGCCTGCATCACCCGTCTGCGTGTTGGTGTGAAAGATGTTGCCAAGGTTGACCAGGCTGGTCTGAAGAAACTGGGTGCTGCCGGTGTGGTAGTGGCTGGTTCCGGCGTTCAAGCCATCTTCGGTACCAAGTCCGACAACCTGAAAACCGACATGGACATCTGGATGAAGAGCAACTAATCCTGTTGCCTGAATATCAGCGTGTTTGAAGAGGGAGGCGAAAGCCTCCCTCTTGCTATTTGTGGTTGCTTGTAGCGTGTCTCGGGGCTTGGCCGGGGTTGTGTTTTCCAAGGGGCGATATGTAACGGGTTGCCCAATGGTGGCCCAACAGCACAAGGTGGTGTGCTCCGCTCACCTTATCGCACGGCATTGCCAGATAACCCCATAGCCCCATAAAGCCAGCCAATAAAAAGAGCGCCACCGGGCGCTCTTTTGTCGAGTCGAGGGGATTAGAGTTTCTCCAGATCCCGTTCGATTTCGCTGATCTTGTTCTGTACCACTTTTTCCAGATGGCGCAGGTCGCGCAGGATCTTTTGCTTGATGTCCGGGTCGGCCTGCTGATGGACGCCCTGGGTCAGGTTATCCAGCTCATCCACCACATATTTGAGGTTGGCGTTGATCTCGGTGACATCCTTGTACTCATGGGTACCGGAGTCGACCAGCATGGTCTTGCGCTGGCGGGGATACTTGAATTTGACACTCTTGGCGAAGAACTCGCCCTTCTGCTTCTTGAAGTAGATCTTGAGGATGTCGTGGTTGGCCTCCTGGCGCAGGGTGTAGCTGTCGACGGAGGAGGGATCCTGGATCCCCAGGCTCTTCAGATTCTCGTACATCAGGCTTCCTCGGTTTGAAACGATCCTGTCCCATCCATCTTAACCGATGCCGCATGGCTTGCCTGTGACAGGGGCGCCAAAATCAAAAGGGCGCCATAAGGCGCCCTTTTCATCACAGCAATGCTGATTACTCGTCGATGGAGCGTAGCAGGGCGTTGATGCCGACTTTGGCGCGGGTTTTGGCATCCACCTTCTTGACGATCACCGCCGCGTAGAGGCTGTACTTGCCACACTTGGAGGGCAGGGAGCCGGAGACGACCACGGAGCCAGCCGGTACGCGGCCGTAGTGGATCTCGCCGGTTTCGCGGTCATAGATGCGGGTGGACTGGCCGATGAAGACGCCCATGGAGATGACGGAACCTTCCTCGACGATGACCCCTTCAACCACTTCGGATCGGGCACCGATAAAGCAGTTGTCTTCGATGATGGTCGGGTTGGCCTGCAGTGGCTCCAGTACGCCACCGATGCCGACGCCGCCGGAGAGGTGGACGTTCTTACCGATCTGGGCGCAAGAGCCGACAGTAGCCCAGGTATCGACCATGGTACCTTCGTCAACGAAGGCGCCGATGTTGACATAGGAGGGCATCAGCACGGTATTGGGGGCGATAAAGGAGCCTTTGCGGGCGGTTGCCGGCGGCACCACGCGCACACCCGCTTCCTTGAACTGCTCGGCGGTGTAGTTGGAGAACTTGAGGGGAACCTTGTCGTAGTACTGGGCATCGTCGCCCTTGATGATGCCGTTGTCGTTGATGCGGAAGTAGAGCAGAACCGCTTTCTTCAACCACTGATGGACAACCCACTCACCGGCGATCTTCTCGGCAACCCGCGCCTTGCCGGAGTCCAGCAGGTCGATGGCTTGCAGGATGGCGGACTTGGTGGCGCTATCCACGGAGCCCGGAGTAATGGTGTCGCGGCGCTCGAAGGCCGCTTCAATGATCTGTTGCAACTCGGTCATGACAGGTTTCCTTTAAAAAATTCTGTTTGTTGTATCACACTTTTCCGACTGTTTTTAAGGGGTTGACCGGAATTCTTCCGGCCAGCGGCCATTTCTTCATCCGGTGTGCGCCAACCAGTTGTTTGGTATGGCAAAAAACGCCCGACAACCAGCCTCTTTCGAATCACTCTTCGCTTAATCCAGTACCGACTGCTGGGGATTGAGCTGGTGTACCAGTCGCTCTTCCAGCTGTTTTTGCTGCTCGGCGGTCAATGGCTCGCCATCGAGGCTGGTCAGGCTGAAAAAGTCCTCGACCCTCTCACCGAAAGTGGCGATTTTGGCGGCGTGCAGCGACAGTCCACACTGCTGGAAAACGGCACCGATCCGCGCCAGCAGGCCGGGGGTATCGAGGGCAGTCAGCTCCATCAGGGTGTGACGGCTCTCCCCTTTATGAGGCAGGAAGACTACCCGGGTCGGTACGCTGAACTGGCGGTGGCGCCGCGACAGCGGCTTGTTGCGCAGCACCAGCTTGCCCGGCTCCTGCAGCGCCTTCTCCAGCGCCTTCTTGATGGTGGCGGTGCGGTTGGGGCTGATGGGTTCGCCGCTCGGCTCCAGCACCACGAAGGTATCGAGCACATAGTTGCTGCGCGAGTTCATGATCTGGGCGTCGTGGATGTTGAGGTTCTTCTGATCCAGCGCCGAGGCGACGGTGGCAAACAGATTCGGGGTATCGCGGCAGTAGATAAACACCTCGCTGCCACCGCGGGTCGGGTGTTTGCCGATGATCACCAGCGGAGCCGGATTGTCGCCATGTTCGATGATGTGGCGGCAGTGCCAGGCGATCTGCTCCGGGCTGTGACGCAGGAAGTAATCGGCCTTGAAGTCGCCCCAGAGCTGGTTGATTGCCTCTTCCGATACATCCCGTTGCGCCAGCAGTTGCTTGGCCTGACGCTGGTTTTCGCGAATGCGCAGCCGCATGTCGGGCGGGTTCTCCAGCCCCTGGCGCAGCGCCTTCTGGGTGGCGAAGTAGAGCTCCCGCAGTAGTGTGCCCTTCCAGTCGTTCCACAGGGTATCGTTGGTGGCGCAGATATCGGCCACGGTAAGGCAGTAGAGCAGGTCGAGATGCTGCTCGTCGCGCACCTTCTGGGCAAAATCGGTGACCACGTCGGGGTCATAGATATCGCGGCGCTGGGCGGTGACCGACATCAGCAGATGGTGGCGCACCAGCCAGGCGACCAGTCGGCTCTCGTAGCGATCGAGACCGTGCAGCTGGCAGAACTCCAGCGCATCGACGGCGCCGAGTTCCGAGTGATCGCCGCGCCGCCCCTTGGCGATATCGTGAAACAGGGCGGCGATGCTGAGCAGCTCCGGTTTGCGCAGCCGGGTGAATACCTCGTGGCAGAGCGGGTGGCTCTGGCGACTGGCCGGATTGGGGAACTGATGAATGTTCTTGAGCAGCCGATGGGTGTGCTCATCTACCGTGTAGGCGTGGAACATGTCGAACTGCATCTGGCCGACGATCAGGTTCCATTGCGGCAGATAGGCCGCCAGAATGCCGTACTTGTGCATCAGGGTAAGCGGCAGGCCGATGCCGTTGGGGTGGCGCAGCAGCGCCATAAAGAGGCGACGGCAGTCAGGCAAGTCCTGCAACCAGCAGTTGAGTTTGCGGCGCGCCTCGCGCAGTTGGCGCAAGGTGGCCGAGTGGATGCCCGCAATCTCGGGATGCTGGGCCATCTGATAGAAGAGGCGCAGGATGGCGGACGGTTCACGGCTGAACAGCTCCGCATCCACCGCATCGATGAGGCGGCCACGGAGCTGGAACTCGTCGGAGAGGCGGCGCACATCCATTGCGGTGTTGCCGAGGATCGCCTCGTCAAACAGCTGCAGCAGCATCTCGTTGAGCTCCGAGACCCGCCGCACCGTCTGGTAGAAGCGCTTCATCATCTGCTCGACCGGAGTGTTGCCTTCCCCCTCGAACCCCAGCATCTGGGCCACGGTGCGCTGGCGATCGAACAGCAGGCGGTTATCTCCCTTGTTGATGGCCATATGCAGGGCAAAGCGCACCTTCCAGAGAAAATTCTGGCAGTCGAGCAGCTCACGATACTCGGCGCGGTTGAGAAAGCCGTGGCTGGTCATCTCGAACAAGGTGGTGGCGCCAAAGTGGCGGCGGGCGACCCAGGCGAGGGTTTGAATATCCCGCAGGCCACCCGGATTGCTCTTGAGATCGGGCTCCAGCTTGTAAGCGGTACCGAGAAACTGCTGATGACGCTCCGCCTGCTCCTGGCGCTTGGCGCGAAAGAAGGCTTCGCTCGGCCAGAAGTGCTGGGGGCCGGTGGCCTCTTTCAGTTGCCGGAAGCCTTCCTGGCGACCGGTGATGTAGCGGGCCTCAATGAGGTTGGTGGCGACCGTAATATCGGCGCGCCCCTGCTCGAGGCACTCCGCCACGTTGCGCACCGCCTGACCCACCTCCAGCTTGAGATCCCACAGCAAGGTGATGAACTCGCCGATCCGCAGCCCCAGCACCTCGTCCAGCTCGTCGCCGTCATAGAGGATCAGCAGGTCGATATCGGAGTGGGGGTGCAGCTCGCCGCGACCATACCCCCCCACCGCGATAAGCGTCAGGTCGCTCTTGTCGAAGCCGAACTTCTGCCACAGCCGGCAGAGCAGCTGATCCATGTACTCGGAGCGGGTGGCGACCAGCTCGATGATGTTGTCACCGGCATCGAAACGGGCGTGCAGCCAGCCGAGAAAGCGGCTCAGGTACTCTTTGCAGTTGTCGCGAGTGAGCTGGTCATCGGGTAACAAATGGGGGGAAAGCAGGCTGGCGTCCATGGCATCTCACACGCAAGTGGCAGGCAAACGGTTGAAACAGAAGTAAAAACCCCGGCGCTTTGGAAGTTCAGGGCCGGGGTTCGATGTTAGCTGTGTTTGATGAAGCGGTCGATAGTGTCATCGGGGCGCAGGGTGAGCACCTCGCAGCCATCCTCGGTCACCAGCAGGGTGTGTTCCCACTGGGCGGAGTCGCCGCCATCCTTGGTGGTCACGGTCCAGCCATCCTTCGGATTGACCTTGCAGTGATACTTCTTGCTGTTGACCATGGGCTCGATGGTGAAGCACATGCCCGCTTTCAGCTCCAGCTTGCCGCTGTTGCGGTAGTGGAGGATCTGCGGCTCTTCGTGGAACTCGGCACCGATGCCGTGACCGCAGTAGTCACGTACCACGGAGAAACCGGCCTTCTCGACGATGGGCTGGATGACGGCCCCAATCTCGGTGATGCAGGCCCCCGGACGCACCTTCTTGATGGCGGCGTAGAGGCTCTCTTGCGCAACCTTGCAGAGCTGGCGGCGCAGCGGGGTGGTTTCCCCCACGATGAACATGGCCGAGGTATCGCCGTGGTAGCCATCCTTGATGACGGTGATATCCAGGTTGATGATGTCGCCATCGCGCAGCTTCTTGTGATTCGGGATACCGTGGCAGATCACATCGTTCACCGAGGTGCAGATGGATTTGGGGAAGCCATGGTAGTTGAGCGGAGCTGGAACCGCCTGTTGTATGTCGACAATATAGTCGTGGCAGAGGGTGTTCA
The DNA here is from genome assembly GCF_027707745.1 of Aeromonas sp. QDB23. Lineage (NCBI taxonomy): Bacteria > Pseudomonadati > Pseudomonadota > Gammaproteobacteria > Aeromonadales > Aeromonadaceae > Aeromonas > Aeromonas sp. QDB23. Next base: position 35,964 of record NZ_JAPCJA010000008.1, on the reverse strand, counting down.
GTTCGTCAGTGGTGACGCCAGCTTTGACATGGGGCGCAATCATGACCAGCACATCGGCGGCCAATTGGCCGGCAACGCGCATCTTTTCAATCTCTTCCGGTGTCTTGATTTTAATGGACATGGGATCTCTCTTGCGGCCTGCCACTGGGCCTGCGAGGGCAGACAGGACAGGTAATGAAAAATAGATGCGTTTGCAATCAGGGCAAAATTTTATCCGCAACCCCTGCGTACTTCCAGTGTGATTGTCATCACAACGTCAAATCAGCGTCGCAGCATCCTCTGGCGGGATCCATATTTACACCTGTTTAGGGTGTCGGCCGGTGGTGTCCTGAACAAAGTTATGGTATAAAGCGCGCCGGAATGGGGAACTTGCGTCCCGATTTCATCACCCTTACTTAAACAACACACACACATCGACACATATGCCGGGGTGCCTTAACGGGTCGGTTATATGGGATGTGTGGAGGCCTAACCCCAATACAGAGGTATAAAATGGCTAAAGTTTCTATGCGCGACATGCTGCAAGCCGGCGTTCACTTCGGTCACCAGACTCGTTACTGGAACCCGAAAATGAAATCCTACATCTTCGGTGCCCGCAGCAAAGTTCACATCATCAACCTGGAAAAAACCGTTCCGATGTTTGACGATGCCATGAACTTCATCAGCTCCGTAGCTGCCAAGAAAGGCAAGGTACTGTTCGTTGGTACCAAGCGTGCCGCGTCTGAAGCCGTAAAAGAAGCCGCTGAGCGTTGCGACCAGTTCTATGTAAACCACCGCTGGCTGGGCGGTATGCTGACCAACTGGAAAACCGTTCGTCAGTCTATCAAGCGCCTGAAAGATCTGGAAACCCAGAGCCAGGACGGTACCTTCGACAAGCTGACCAAGAAAGAGGCGCTGATGCGTACTCGCGAAATGGAAAAGCTGGAGAAGAGCCTGGGTGGTATCAAGAACATGGGCGGCCTGCCTGACGTTCTGTTCGTTGTCGATGCCGACCACGAGCATATCGCTATCAAAGAAGCCAATAACCTGGGTATCCCGGTAGTTTCCATCGTTGATACCAACTCCAACCCGGACGGCGTTGACTATGTCATCCCGGGTAACGACGACGCTATCCGTGCCGTACAGCTGTACCTGAATGCTGCTGCTGACACCGTACTGGAAGCTCGCGCTCAGGACATCGTTGTTCAAGCCGAACAAGATGGCTTCGTTGAAGCTGAGTAATTGATAAGGACTGTAAAGCCCTTATTAACCAAGCTGATGTAATTGGTTAGCAGGGGCCCTTGTGGCCCCTGTTTCTTGTCAATTCAAGACCGAGGATACTGGACATGGCTAACGTTACTGCCGCCCTGGTAAAAGAACTGCGCGAGCGCACTGCCGCTGGCATGATGGATTGCAAAAAAGCACTGGAAGAAGCTGCTGGTGATATCGAGCTGGCAATTGAGAACATGCGCAAATCCGGTCAGGCCAAAGCCGCCAAGAAAGCTGGCCGTATCGCCGCTGAAGGCGTTATCTTTGCTCGCACCGAAGGCAACGTTGCCGTCATGATCGAGCTGAACAGCGAAACCGACTTCGTCGCCAAAGATGCCAGCTTCATGGCAATGGGCCAGAAGATCGCTGACATCGCTGCGACCCAGAAAATTGCTGACGTTGACGCGCTGAAAGCCGCTGACTTCGGTAACGGCGAATCCGTCGAGCTGACCATCACCAACCTGATCGCCAAGATCGGTGAGAACATGAACCTGCGTCGCGTGATGCTGGTTGAAGGTGACAACCTGGGTACCTACGTTCACGGTTCCCGCATTGGTGTTATCACCAAGCTGACCGGTGGTTCTGCCGAGCTGGCCAAAGATCTGGCCATGCACGTTGCTGCCAACAGCCCGCAATTCGTCAAGCCTGAAGACGTGTCTGCCGAAGTCGTTGCCAAAGAGCGCGAAATCCAGATCGACATCGCCATCAACTCCGGCAAGCCGAAAGAGATCGCCGAGAAGATGGTTGAAGGCCGCATGAAGAAGTTCACCGGTGAGGTTTCCCTGACTGGTCAACCGTTCGTGAAAGATCCTTCCATGACCGTTGCCGAACTGCTGAAGAAAGAAGGCGCTGACGTTGTCTCCTTCACCCGTTTCGAAGTGGGCGAAGGCATCGAGAAGCAAGAGACCGATTTCGCTGCTGAAGTTGCAGCCCAAATCGCGGCCGCTCAAAAGGCCTAATCGAACCGGTTTTTCCGTTTCCCCAGACCGCGACTTATGTCGCGGTCTTTATATGACCAGGAATCAGTGACATGAGTACCAATCCCAAACCTGCATACAGACGTGTTCTTCTGAAGTTGAGTGGTGAAGCCCTGCAAGGATCCGAGGGTTTCGGCATTGATCCGGCGGTGCTGGAGCGGATGGCCCAAGAGATCAAAGAACTGGTTGAGTTGGGTGTTCAGGTCGGTCTGGTCATCGGTGGCGGCAACCTGTTCCGTGGTGCCGGTCTTGCCAAAGCGGGCATGAACCGCGTGGTGGGCGACCACATGGGTATGCTGGCAACCGTGATGAACGGTCTGGCCATGCGTGATGCCCTGCATCGTGCTTATGTGAATGCCCGTCTGATGTCTGCCATCTCCCTGCAAGGCGTCTGCGACTCCTACAGCTGGGCCGAGGCAATCAGCCAGCTGCGTGCTGGCAAAGTCGTTATCTTCTCTGCCGGTACCGGCAACCCCTTCTTCACTACCGATTCTGCGGCTTGTCTGCGCGGGATCGAGATCGAAGCTGACGTGGTGCTCAAAGCCACCAAGGTTGATGGTGTATACAACGAAGATCCGGTCAAGAATCCGGATGCCGTGCTGTATCATGAACTGAGTTATGATGAAGTTCTTGAAAAAGAGCTCAAGGTGATGGATCTTGCTGCCTTTACCCTGGCACGTGACCATGATCTGCCGATACGCGTGTTCAACATGAACAAACCGGGTGCCCTGCGCCGGGTTGTCATGGGTGAACCGGAAGGCACTCTGATCCACCACGTTGGTAAATAAGATAAAAGTGAGCCACCTGGCGCTCTTATCCTATCCATCACGTCAGTAAATAAGATAGACACGGGCCGTGTAGCGGCTCGTTCGCCAAAAGGAAAACCACTGTGATCAACGAGATTAAAAACGACGCCAAGGACCGTATGGGCAAGAGCGTAGAAGCGCTCAAGACTCAAATGTCCAAGATCCGTACCGGCCGCGCTCACCCGAGCCTGCTCGACGGCATCCAGGTTGAGTATTACGGTGCTGCCACTCCGCTGAAACAGTTGGCCAACGTCGTGGCAGAAGATGCTCGCACCCTCTCCATCTCCATTTTTGACCGCTCCATGATCCAGGCGGTAGAGAAGGCGATCCTGACCTCCGATCTGGGCCTGAACCCGTCCAGCAATGGCCAGACCTTGCGTGTGCCGCTGCCGCCGCTGACCGAAGAGCGTCGTCGTGACCTGACCAAGATCGTCCGTGCCGAAGCTGAAAATGCCCGTGTTGCCGTGCGCAACATCCGTCGTGACGCCAACGCTGACCTGAAAGCGTTGCTGAAGGACAAAGAGATCTCCGAAGACGACGACCGTCGCGCCCAGGAAGAGATCCAGAAACTGACCGACTCCTACATCAAGCTGGTCGATGAGGCCCTTGCCGTAAAGGAGAAGGAGCTAATGGAAATCTAACCGTCTGAAAGGTATATTACGAGCGCCGTGTAGTGCCCCTGCACGGCGCTTTTGTCTTTGTGGGAGAATTACATGTCGCTTTTGGCTGCGTTGGGTGATTGTGCCAACTCGTCTTTACCCCGTCACGTCGCCATCATCATGGATGGTAACGGTCGCTGGGCCCAGAACCGAGGCAAGATGCGGGTTTATGGCCACAAGGCGGGCGTCAAGTCAGTGCGCGAGGCCGTTACCTTTGCTGCGCGTGCCAAGATCGAGGCATTGACCCTGTTTGCATTCTCCAGCGAGAACTGGCGCCGCCCGGAAGGGGAGGTCAGTGCCTTGATGGAACTGTTCATCACAGTGCTGGGTCGTGAGGTGCAGAAACTGCACAGCAACGGGATCCGGCTCAAGGTGATTGGCGATACTGCTCGCTTTAGTGAGCGTTTGCAGGCCAAAATTGCCAAGGCGGAAGCCTTGACCGCCAATAACAAGGGGTTGACCCTAAACATTGCGGCCAACTATGGCGGCCAGTGGGATATCGCCCAGGCGGCCCGCAAGCTGGCCAAAGCGGTCGCGGCCGGTGAACTGGCCGCTGACGACATTGATGAGTCCATGCTGACCCGCGAGGTTTGCATGGCCGATCTGCCACCCGTGGACCTGTTGATCCGTACCGGTGGCGATCATCGCATCAGCAACTTTGTGTTATGGCAGCTCGCCTATGCCGAGCTCTATTTTACCCCGGTATTGTGGCCCGATTTCAACGAGGCCGAGTTCAGTGAGGCTGTCGCCTCTTTCGTTGCCCGCGAGCGTCGCTTCGGTTGCACCGGTGAACAGATACGGGAATTGATCGCCGAGCAGCAGACCGGCTAAACCCCGCTCCCAAGAGAGAGGTTTCTTTTGCTAAAACAACGAATTATTACTGCTTTGATGTTGATCCCCCTGGTGTTGGGGGCGCTCTTCTTTCTGCCATTGAAATTTTTTGCCCTGTTGGCTGCGCTGGTGTTTTTGTTGGCCAGTCGCGAATGGAGTGGGTTTGTCTGTGCTGCCCCGCAGCAATGGTTGCCCATCGTATTTTGTCTGTTGCTCGGTGCCAGCCTCTTTTGGCTGCCGGTGGAGCAACTCTGGACGCCTCACCTGCACCCCCTGGTGATGGGCGTGCTCTGGACCGCGGTCAGCTGGTGGCTGCTGGGTCTGCTGCTGGTACTGCGCTATCCCCAGAGCGCCAAGCTGTGGAAAGAGTCCATCTGGCTCAAGTCGCTGTTTGGTCTGGTGACCCTGGTTCCCTTCTTCTGGTCGCTGGTCGCCATCCGTGGCTACAACTTTTACCATGACCCCATGATGGGCGCTTGGATCCTGTTGTTCGTGATGGGACTGGTCTGGGCGGCAGATTCTGGCGCGTATTTTTTCGGCAAGGCGTTCGGTAAACACAAGCTGGCGCCCGCCGTCAGTCCGGGCAAAACCATCGAAGGGATGTGTGGCGGCCTCTTTACCGCCAGCCTGCTGGCCATCGGTGTCACCTGGTCGATGGGATTTGTGCCTGCCAAGATGATCACCGTGCTGTTCTGCTCCCTGCTGGCGGTGCTTGCCTCTGTGCTCGGTGATCTGACCGAAAGCATGTTCAAGCGCGAAGCGGGCATCAAGGACTCCGGCACTCTGCTGCCGGGTCATGGCGGCATTCTCGACCGGATCGACAGCCTGACCGCCGCCCTGCCGGTGTTTCTGCTCAGTTATCTGCTACTCAGTCAGGAGTTTTGATGCACAAGTCACTGGTTATTCTGGGGGCCTCCGGCTCCATTGGTCAGAGTACCTTGAAAGTGCTGCGCCATAACCCGGGCAGTTGGCAAGTGTTGGCGTTGACCGCTGCCCGCAACGTGGATGCCATGTTGCGGGACTGCCTTGAATTCTCCCCCCGTTTTGCCGTGATGGTCGATGAGGAGGCCGCCCGTGAGCTGGCCGCCCGTCTGAAGGCGCACGGCAGTGCGACCCGGGTCATGTCTGGTGCTGCAGCCCTCTGCGAGGTGGCCGCTCACCCCGATGCCCATAGCGTGATGGCCGCCATCGTCGGCGCGGCCGGTCTGGCCCCGACCATGGCCGCGGTACGTGCTGGCAAGCGCATTTTGCTGGCCAACAAGGAGGCGCTGGTGATGTCCGGTGCTTTCTTCATGGATGCCGTGCGCGAGCATGGTGCCGAGCTGCTGCCCATCGACAGCGAACACAATGCCATCTTCCAGTGTCTGCCGACTGCCGTGCAGCGCCAGCCCGGTTTTTGCGATCTGGCGGCGGCGGGGATTAGCAAGATTTTGCTGACCGGTTCCGGCGGCCCGTTCCGTTACACCGAGATCAGCGAGCTGGCCAGGGTGACCCCGGCGCAGGCCATCGCTCATCCCAACTGGTCGATGGGGGCCAAGATTTCGGTCGACTCCGCCACCATGATCAACAAGGGGCTGGAGTACATCGAGGCGCGCTGGCTGTTCAATGCGGCGCCCGAGCAGATCCAGGTGGTGATCCACCCGCAGTCGGTGATCCACTCCATGGTGCAGTACAAGGATGGCTCCGTGCTGGCCCAGCTTGGCAATCCGGATATGTGTACCCCCATCGCCCATGCGCTGGCTTATCCCAATCGCATCCCCTCCAGTGTGGAACCTTTGGATTTCTTCAGTGTCGGAGAGTTCAGCTTTATCCGGCCTGATTACGATCGCTACCCCTGTCTGGCGCTGGCCATCAATGCCTGCCAGAAGGGACAAGCGGCGACCACTGCGCTCAATGCGGCCAACGAGGAGGCAGTTGCCGCTTTCCTGGCCGGGCGCATCGGCTTTATGGATATTGCCCGGATCAACGAGGCGGTAATGCTGGCGCTGGAGAGCAGCGCCGTCGGCTCCCTCGATGATCTGTTTGCCCTGGACGGTGCGGCAAGAGCCCGTGCTCACACTTTGATTGAGGAGCTTGGCTGATGGGCGGTGTGTTGTGGAATATCGGGGCCTTTGTTGTTGCACTGGGCCTGCTGGTCGCGGTGCACGAGTTTGGCCACTTCTGGGTGGCCCGTCGTTGTGGCGTCAAGGTTGAGCGCTTCTCCATCGGTTTTGGCAAGGCGATCTGGCGCCGGATGGGTAAGGATGGCACCGAATATGTGCTGGCGCTGATCCCCCTCGGTGGCTACGTCAAGATGCTCGATGGCCGGGTCGATGAACTCAAGCCCGGTGACGAGCAGTATGCCTTCAACCACAAGAGTGTCTGGGCGCGGATGGCGATTGTTGCCGCAGGTCCTATGGCCAACTTCGTCTTTGCCCTGTTTGCCCTCTGGCTGATGTTTATCATCGGGGTGCCGAGCGTCAAGCCGGTGATCGGTGAAGTGCGTCCGGCATCCATCGTGGCCGAGGCGGGTGTGCTGCCGGGGATGGAGATTGTCGGGGTCGGCGATGAGCAGACCGGTGACTGGGAGAGCGTCACTTACGCCCTTATCAGCCATCTGGGTGACGATGCTGTGACTCTCAAGGTGCAGGCCCCCAATACCAGCTACGCCACCGACAAAACCTTGTCGCTGACTGGCTGGACCTTCGATCCGGATAAAGAGTCGCCCATCGGCAGCTTGGGGATCGTCCCCCTGAGTGGCAAAGTGCTGCCAGTTGTGGCTGCCGTGGTGGCCAAGAGTGCCAGTGAAAAGGCGGGGCTGCAGGTTGGTGACCGCATCAAGCAGGTCGGAGATCAGCCAATTACCGCCTGGACCCAGTTTGTCGAACTGGTGCAGCAGGCACCGGGCGAACCCCTGCAAGTGGTGGTCGAGCGCAACAACAGTGATCTCAACGTGACCCTGACCCCTGATAGCCGCAAAGTGCAGGGCAAGCTGGTTGGATTTGTCGGCCTCTCGCCGCAACTGGTTCCATTACCGGATGAATATCGAATTCTGTTACAGTATGGGCCTTTGCAGGCGCTGTGGCAGGGGGCCGACAAAACCTGGAGCCTGATCACGCTCACCTTTGACATGATTGGCAAGCTGGTAGCTGGCATAGTGTCGCTGGATAACCTCAGTGGCCCCATCTCCATTGCCAAGGGCGCCGGCAGCAGTGCCGACTATGGTCTGGTCTATTTCTTGAGTTTTCTGGCGCTGATCAGCGTCAACCTGGGGATTATCAATCTGTTCCCCCTGCCGGTGCTCGATGGTGGCCATCTGGTCTATTTCCTGATCGAAGCGGTCACCGGCAAGCCGGTATCAGAGAAAATACAGGAAGTGGGTTTCAGGATCGGCGCCGCCATTCTGATGTTATTGATGGGCATTGCGCTGTTTAACGATTTCGCTCGCCTCTGAGGCCAGAGCATCAACAAGGACACATAAGAACAAAATGGCTGTTAAAAAAGCATTGGTGTTGAGTTGCCTGCTGGGTGCCAGTTTCCTGGCCCAGGCGGCCCCTGCCTCTTTTGTGGTGCAAGATATCCAGGTCGAAGGTCTGCAACGGGTGACCCTGGGTGCCGCACTGTTGAACCTGCCGATCCGGGTCGGTGATACCGTCGACTCCGTGGCTCTGGCCAGCGCCATCAAAAAGCTCTATGCCTCGGGTAACTTCGAGGATGTGAAGGTTTACCGTGACGGCCAGGTGCTGCAGGTGATGGTCAAGGAGCGCCCGACCATCTCCAGCATCGAGTTTGCCGGCAACAAGGATATCAAAGAGGAGCAACTGACCCAGAGTCTGGAGTCCTCCGGTATCCGTGTCGGCGACCCGCTGGATCGCACCGTGCTCACCTCCCTCGAGAAGGGACTGGAAGATTTCTACTATGGCGTGGGTAAATACTCCGCCAAGGTCAAGGCCATCGTCACCCCGTTGCCGCGTAACCGGGTCGACCTCAAGTTCACCTTCGTGGAAGGGGAAGCGGCCAAGATCCAGCAGATCAACATCGTCGGCAACAGCGTCTTCCCGGAAGACAAACTGATTGCCCAGCTCTCCCTGCGCGACGAAGTGCCCTGGTGGAACTTCACCGCCGATCAGCGCTATCAGAAGCAGAAGCTGGCCGGTGATATCGAGACCCTGCGCTCCTACTACATGGATCGCGGCTATATCCGCTTCCAGCAGGAGTCTACCCAGGTCTCCATGACCCCCGACAAGAAGGGCGTCTATGTCACTCTCAACATCAAGGAAGGGGATCAGTACAAGGTCTCCGGTGTCCAGCTCAAAGGCGATCTGATCGATCGCGGTGGCGAGATGAAGGGTTTGATCCCGATCGCTGCCGGCAGCACCTACTCCGCCAGTCAGGTGACCCATACCGAAGAGGTGCTCTCCAAGTTCCTCGGCCGTTACGGCTACGCCTATCCGAAAGTGGTCACCTTCCCGCAAGTCAATGACAAGACCAAGGAAGTGGAGCTGATCGTCAACGTTGAGCCGGGCCCCCGTGTCTATGTGCGCAACATCAATTTCAGCGGTAATGCCACCACCGAAGATCAGGTTCTGCGTCGCGAGATGCGTCAGATGGAGGGCACCTGGCTCTCCTCCGACAACATCGAGCAGTCCAAGAGCCGTCTCAACCGTCTTGGCTACTTCGAGAGCGTGGAAGTGGATACCAAGCGAGTGCCGGGCAACGATGATCTGGTTGACCTCGACTTCAAGGTCAAGGAACAGCCAGCAGGCTCCATCAACGCCGGTATCGGTTACGGCACCGAGTCAGGCCTGAGCCTGCAGGCGGGGGTCTCCCAGGACAACTTTATGGGTACTGGCAAAAAGGTCTCCATCAATGCCAGCACCAACGACTACTCCAAGAACGTTGACCTGAGCTACAACGACCCCTACTTCACCGTGGATGGTGTCAGCCTGGGTGGTCGGGTCTACTACAACCAGTTCCGCGCCGATGATGCCGATATCGTCGATTACGAGAACGAAACCATCGGTTTCCGTCTCTCCAGCGGCTTCCCGGTCAACGAGTTCAACCGTCTCGACTTCAGTACCGGTGTCGAGAGCACCAAGCTGAGTCGTCCGACTTTTAGCCCAACTAAGTACAACGAGTGTGTTGGTCCTGATGGTGTAGATGAGAACGACTACTGCTGGGATCAGTGGAACGATAACCGCCAGTCGGTGCAGATGGATCAGTTCTGGAATGCCTATTCACAGGATGGCGACAACCTCGACTTCGTGACCGTCGATGTGACCGCTGGCTGGACCCGCTCCACCCTGAACAAGGGGATGTTCCCGACCGCCGGTGATCGTCAGCGTGTCAACGCTAAGGTGACCGTACCTGGCATGGAGCTGCAGTACTACAAGCTCTCCGCCGAAGATGCCCACTACTTCCCGCTCGATGCGGACCACAACTGGGTGATGATCGGCAAGGGGCGCGTCTCCTACGGTAACGGCTATGGCGACGACTCAATGCTGCCGTTCTTCGAGAACTACTATGCCGGTGGTTTCGATACGGTTCGTGGTTTCAAGAGCAACACCATTGGTCCCAAGGCGATCTACAAGACCTACACCAAACCGGGCTCAGGGACTTGTACCGGCAATCAACCTTGCGAGACTGGCAGTTACGAGGGTTCTGATACCTCGGTGGGCGGCAACGCCCTGGCTGTTGCGTCACTGGAGCTGGTGTTCCCGACCCCGTTCGTTTCCGAGACCTATCGTCCGCAGATCCGTTCCACCATCTTTATGGATGCTGGTACCGTCTGGAGCACTGACTTTGCCAACGGGGCATATCCTTGCACTGATGGCGCAGACTGCAACTATATGAGTCAGGACTACTCCAACCCGGGCAATATACGGGTTTCTGCTGGAGTCTCCCTGCAGTGGCTCTCGCCGATGGGCCCGCTGGTGTTCGCCTTGGCCAAACCAATCAAGCAATACGAAGGGGATCGCACCGAGTTCTTCTCTTTCAACATCGGTCGTACTTTCTAAGCAGAGTATCGCCCCCACCCATGCGGTGGGGGTCTTCAATGATGGGACGCGCGGTATGCGTGCCTCACCAGGTAACAAGACGGTCCTAACACCGCTTGCATAATCGGGTAAATCAGGTAGCCCTCGCCATGAGGGAACAAGGAGTAAGTGTGAATAAAGCGTTGAAAGTAGCTGGTTTGAGCTTTGCACTGATGGCTGCCGGCATGGGTTCTGCCTTCGCTGAGACCAAGATCGCCGTGGTGGATATGGGCGAAGTCTTCCAAAAGCTGCCCCAGCGTGAAGCCGTTGCAGCCAAGCTGAAAGGCGAATTCGAGCCGCGCATGCGTGAGCTGCAGAAGCTGGAACAGGAAGGCCAGAAGCTGGTCGAGAAGTTCCGCAAGGATGAAGCCTTCATGAGCGCCGAGCAGAAGAAGCAGAACCAGGAGAAACTGGCCAAGCTGCAGATGGAGTTCAACCAGAAGCGTCAGGCGTTTGAACAGGACAACGGTCGCCGTCAGTCCGAAGAGCGCAACAAGATCCTGACCAAGGTACAGGCTGCCATCGATTCCATCGCCAAGAGCAATGGTTACGATCTGGTGCTGGAGCGTAATGCCGCCCCGTATGCCGCCAGCAAGCTGGATATCTCCGGTCAGGTTATTTCTCAGGTAAGCAAGAGCAACTAATTGATGGCATTCACTCTCGCACAGCTGGCCCAGCAACTGGGGGCCCAGGTCCATGGCGACGGAACCCTGGAAATCCGCAAGGTAGCGACACTGGAAAAGGCCGGGGAGGGGGATATCACCTTCCTGTCCAACAAAAAGTACCGGCACTATCTGGAGCAGAGCAAGGCGACTGCCGTGCTCATTACAGAAGCGGATCTGCCATTTTGTCCCACCAATGCCCTGGTGCTCAAAGACCCCTATGTGGGCTTTGCCCGGGTAGCCCAACTGCTGGACACTACCCCGCAGCCGGCCACGGATATCCATCCGAGCGCCGTCATCGCGGCTGACGTGCAACTGGGCGAGAGAGTGGCCATCGGCGCCAATGCAGTGATCGAATCCGGCGTCGTGCTGGGTGATGATGTACGCATTGGCCCGGGTTGTTTCGTTGGCAAGAATACCCGGCTGGGAGCTCGCTCCCGGCTGTGGGCCAACGTCACCCTCTATCACAATGTGACCATGGGTACCGACTGTCTGGTTCAATCCGGCACAGTGATCGGGGCCGATGGTTTCGGTTATGCCAACGAGCGTGGCGAGTGGATCAAGATCCCCCAGCTCGGCGGCGTGACCATTGGCAACCGGGTCGAGATCGGTGCCTGTACTACCATTGACCGCGGTGCGCTGGAAGATACCCGCATCGCTGACAACGTCATCATCGACAACCAGTGCCAGATCGCCCACAACGTGGAGATAGGTTACGGCACCGCCGTGGCGGGCTCCACCGTCATGGCTGGTAGTCTCAAGGTCGGCAAATATTGTATCATTGGCGGCGCTTCCGTCTTTAACGGGCATATGGAGATTTGCGATCAGGCCACCGTCACCGGTATGGCCATGGTGATGCGACCCATTACCGAGCCCGGTGTCTACTCTTCCGGCATCCCTCTGCAAACCAATAAAGAGTGGCGCAAGACCGCCGCCCGGGTGATGCGTATCGACGAGATGCACAAGCGGTTAAGCAAGCTTGAGAAGAAGCTGGATCAAGAATAATCACGATTGGTATAGGGTACTGTTTTGACTACTGAAAAGAAGAGCCTGGGTATCCAGGAAATCATGGATCTGCTGCCCCACCGTTATCCGTTCCTGATGGTGGATCGTGTCGACGATTACGAGATCAGCGATGAGCGCAAAACTCTGCGCGCCATCAAGAACGTCTCGTTCAACGAGCCGATCTTCCAGGGGCATTTCCCGGCCAAGCCGGTGTTCCCGGGCGTACTGATCCTGGAAGCGATGGCGCAGGCCACCGGTATCCTGGCCTTTACCATGGTGGGCAAGCCGTCTCCCAACGAACTCTATTATTTTGCCTCAATCGATAACGCTCGCTTCAAGCGCCCGGTCGGCCCCGGTGACCAACTGGTGCTGGACGTGGAGTTCCTGAAAGAGCGTCGCGGTATTGCCAAGTTCACCGGTGTCGCTACCGTCGACGGTGAAGTGGTCTGTACCGCCGAGCTGATGTGCGCCAAACGCGAGGTTTAACACACGTGATCGACCAGACTGCCATCATTCACGATACTGCCATCGTCCATGAGTCTGCCGTCATCGGTAAAGGGGTTGAAATCGGCCCCTTTTCTGTCATCGGCGCCGAGGTGGAAATCGGTGACAACACCTGGGTAGGTTCCCATGTGGTGATCAAGGGCCCGACCAAGATTGGCCGTGGCAACAAGATCTTCCAGCACACCTCCATCGGTGAGGATTGCCAGGACAAGAAGTACGCCGGTGAGCGCACCTTCCTCGAGATTGGCGACAACAACGTCATTCGCGAGAACTGCACCTTCCACCGTGGCACCATCCAGGATCAATCCCTGACCAAGGTGGGCAGCGGTAACCTGTTCATGGTCAACGTCCACGTTGCCCACGACTGCATCATCGGTGACAACTGCATCTTCGCCAACAACGCCACCTTGGCGGGCCACGTGGTGATCGGTGACTTCGTGATCTTTGGTGGCCTCTCTGCCATTCACCAGTTTGGCCGCGTTGGTTCCCACGCCTTCGTCGGTGGCTGCGCCGCCCTGAACAAGGATGTGCCGCCCTACGTGATGGCTGCCGGTAACTACGCCAAGCCATTCGGGGTCAACTCCGAAGGGCTGCGTCGCCGCGGTTATACGCCCGAGTCTATCTCTGCCGTCAAACGCGCCTACAAAGAGATCTTCCGTTCTGGCAAAACCATCGAAGAGGTGCTGCCGGTTCTGATCGAGATGGCGCAAGCCGAACCGGCCGTCCAGCTCTATGTGGACTTCCTCAAAGACAACGAGCGCGGGATCATCCGTGCCTGATCCGGTTCGTATCGGTATCGTCGCCGGAGAAGTCTCCGGCGACATTCTGGCTGCCGGTCTGGTGCGCGAGCTGCAAGCCCGTTATCCGGATGCGCAGTTCGAAGGGATTGCCGGGCCGCGGATGCAGGCCCTCGGCGTCAAGGCGCTGTTCGAGATGGAAGAGCTCTCCGTCATGGGGATCACCGAGGTGCTGGGCCGTCTGCCGCGCATCCTCAAGGTCCGTCGCGAATTGCTGCGCCACTTTATCGCCAATCCGCCCGATATCTTCATCGGCGTGGATGCACCGGATTTCAATATCGGAGTGGAGCTGAAACTGCGCCGCGCCGGTATCAAGACGGTTCACTATGTCAGCCCCTCGGTGTGGGCCTGGCGCCAGAACCGCATTCACAAGATCAAGGCCGCCACCGACATGGTGCTCGCCTTCCTGCCGTTCGAGAAAGCCTTCTACGACCGTTTCGACGCCCCTTGCCGCTTTGTCGGTCACACCATGGCGGACGATATTCCGTTGGTGCCGGATCAGGCTGCGGTGCGTCGCAAGCTGGGCATCGATGCCAATCGCCGCTGGCTGGCGGTACTGCCGGGCAGTCGCACTGCAGAAGTGGGCTTTATGTCTCCTCTCTTTCTCGAGGCGTGCAAACACCTGACGGTACGCTATCCGGATCTCGGCTTCATCGTGCCGCTGGTCAACCAGAAACGGCGCGAGCAGTTTACGGCCATCAAGACCGAAGTGGCACCGGATCTCGGCATGGTGCTGCTGGAAGGGCAGGGCCGCGAGGCGATGATCGCCGCCGACGTGGTGATGCTGGCCTCCGGCACCGCAGCGCTCGAAGCCATGCTGGTGAAAAAGCCGATGGTGGTGGGCTACAAGCTCAAGCCGTTCAGCTACTGGCTGGCCCAGCGACTGGTGAAGACCGAATTTGTCTCCCTGCCCAACCTGCTCGCCGGTCGGATGCTGGTGCCGGAGCTGATCCAGCACGAGTGCACCCCGGAGAATCTGGTGGAAGAGGTGAGCAAGTACTTCGAGCACGACAACAGTGCGCTGGTCAACACCTTCACCGAGCTGCACCAGCTGATCCGCTGCAATGCCGACTCGCAGGCCGCCGACGCGGTGGCGGATCTGCTCGGCAGATAACGCTATTTCGGACCATCGATTGCGCCGCGCCAACCGTTAATCCGTTTTCGAGCGGTGATGCCGCGCCAGTCGAACCCCTGTCAGGCCCCACGGGGCCTGTTTTGATTCAAGGCTACAAGATGATGATCGATATTCCTGACGACAAGCTGGTTGCCGGTGTGGACGAAGTGGGTCGTGGCCCGCTGGTGGGTGACGTGGTCACCGCTGCGGTCATTCTCGATCCCGCCAACCCCATTGTCGGGCTGGCTGACTCCAAGAAGCTCTCCGAGAAGAAACGGCTGGCGCTGTTTGACGAGATCAAAGAGAAGGCGCTCGCCTGGGCTATCGGTCGCGCCACTCCGGAGGAGATCGACGAGCTCAACATCCTGCACGCCACCATGCTGGCGATGCAGCGTGCCGTGGCAGGGCTCAAGGTCACCCCCGAGCTGGTCTTTATCGATGGCAACCGCTGCCCGGCATTGCCGATGGAAGCGCGCGCCGTAGTCAAGGGCGATAGCCTGGTGGCCGCCATCAGCGCCGCCTCGATCCTCGCCAAGGTGACCCGCGATGCGGAGATGACCGAGCTGGACAGCCGCCATCCCGAGTATGGCTTTGCCCGTCACAAGGGTTATCCGACCGCTGAGCACCTCGCCATTCTGGCCGAGCGTGGCCCGCTGCCCGAATATCGCAAGAGTTTCAAACCGGTGCGCCGCGCACTGGGGATCGAGTAGACCATGCCATTTAGTTTGAGCAGCGAGAGGAGATGACGATGGCTGAACCCCGTTTTATCCACCTGCGAGTCCACTCCGACTTCTCCATGGTCGATGGCCTGCAGAAGATCAACCCCATCGTCGGGGCGGCAGCGGCCAACAACATGCCGGCGCTGGCGCTGACCGATCAGATGAACATGTGCGGTCTGGTGCGCTTCTATGGTTCGGCCCACGGCAAGGGGATCAAACCCATCGTCGGTGCCGACTTCTGGGTGCAGAGCGATGAACTTGGCGACGAGCAGTTCCGCCTCACCCTGCTGGCCATGGACAACGACGGCTACCAGAACATCACCCTGCTCATCTCCCGCGGTTACCAGCGCGGTCACGTGCAGGGGCGCCCGGTTATCGACAAGAGCTGGCTCGCCGAGCATGCCAAGGGGGTGATCGTGCTCTCCGGCGGCCGCGAGGGGGATGTGGGCAAGTTCCTGCTCAAGGGCAACCGGCAGATGACCGAGCAGTGTCTCGCCTTCTACCAGACCCATTTCCCCGATGCCTACTACCTGGAGCTGCTGCGTACCGGTCGACCCGATGAAGAGGTCTACCTGCACATGGCGGTGGCCATTGCCACCGAGTTCGAGCTGCCGGTGGTCGCCACCAACGAGGTGGTGTTCCTCTCAGCCGATGATTTCGACGCTCACGAGATCCGTGTTGCCATCCACGATGGCTATACCCTGATGGACAAGCGCCGCCCCCGTCGCTACAGCCCGCAGCAGTACCTGCGCAGTCAGGAGGAGATGGCGGAGCTGTTTGCCGACATCCCAGAGGCGCTGGAGAACACGGTGGAGATCGCCAAGCGCTGCAACGTGACGGTGCGTCTCGGTGAGTATTTCCTGCCGAACTTCCCGACCGGCGATATGACTACCGAAGATTTTCTGGTGGCCAAGTCGAAAGAGGGTCTGGAGGAGCGACTCGAGTTCCTGTTCCCGGACCCCGCCGTGCGCGCCGCCAAGCGCGGCGAGTACGACGAGCGTCTCGACATCGAGCTGAAAGTGATCAACCAGATGGGCTTTCCGGGTTACTTCCTCATCGTGATGGAGTTTATCCAGTGGTCCAAGGACAACGGCATTCCCGTTGGCCCGGGCCGGGGCTCGGGTGCGGGCTCCCTGGTGGCCTATGCCCTCAAGATCACCGACCTCGACCCGCTGGAATTCGACCTGCTGTTCGAACGTTTCTTGAACCCCGAGCGGGTATCCATGCCCGACTTCGACGTCGACTTCTGCATGGATCGGCGCGATGAGGTGATTGAGCACGTCTCCGAGATGTATGGCCGGGATGCAGTCTCCCAGATCATCACCTTCGGCAGCATGGCGGCCAAGGCGGTGGTACGGGATGTGGGCCGGGTATTGGGCCACGCCTACGGCTTTGTCGATCGCATCTCCAAGCTCATTCCGCCGGATCCGGGTATGACCCTGGCCAAGGCGTTCGAGGCCGAGCCAAAACTACCCGAGCTCTACGAGCAGGATGAAGAGGTTAAAGACCTCATCGACATGGCCCGTCGCCTCGAAGGGGTGGTGCGCAACGCCGGTAAACACGCCGGTGGCGTGGTGATCGCGCCCACCAAGATCACCGACTTTGCGCCGCTCTATTGTGATGACGAGGGTCATCACCCGGTGACCCAGTTCGACAAGAACGATGTGGAGTACGCGGGTCTGGTGAAGTTCGACTTCCTCGGTCTGCGCACGCTCACTATCATCGACTGGGCGCTCGGCATGATAAACCCGCGTCTTGCCAAAGAGGGCAAGCCGCCGGTCGACATCGCCGCCATCCCCATCGATGACAAGAAGTCGTTCGACCTGCTGCAGCGCTACGAGACCACCGCGGTATTCCAGCTGGAATCCCGCGGCATGAAGGATCTGATCAAGCGGCTGCGCCCCGACTGCTTCGAAGACATGATCGCACTGGTGGCCCTGTTCCGACCGGGCCCGCTGCAGTCAGGCATGGTGGATAACTTCATCGACCGTAAGCACGGCAATGAAGCGATCTCCTATCCGGACGAGAAGTGGCAGCACGAGAGCCTGCAACCGATTCTGGAACCGACCTACGGCATCATCCTCTATCAGGAGCAGGTGATGCAGATCGCCCAGACCCTGGCGGGCTATACGCTGGGTGGCGCGGACATGTTGCGTCGTGCTATGGGTAAGAAAAAGCCCGAGGAGATGGCCAAACAGCGGGCCGGTTTCGAGGAGGGCGCCATCAAAAATGGCGTCGATGGCGAGCTGGCGATGAAGATCTTCGATCTGGTGGAGAAATTTGCGGGCTACGGCTTCAACAAATCCCACTCCGCCGCCTACGCGCTGGTCTCCTACCAGACCCTCTGGCTCAAGACCCACTTCCCGGCCGAGTTCATGGCGGCGGTGATGACCGCCGATATGGACAACACCGACAAGATCGTGACGCTGGTGGACGAGTGCCAGCGGATGGGGCTGACGGTGATCCCGCCGGATGTGAACACCGGTCGCTATCGCTTCTCGGTCAACGAAGATGGCCATATCGTCTACGGCATCGGGGCGGTGAAAGGGGTCGGTGAAGGCCCCATCGATGCGATCTTGAGCGCACGAGATCAGGACGGCCCGTTCCGAGATCTGTTCGACTTCTGCAACCGGGTCGACATCAAGAAGCTTAACAAGCGGGTGATGGAGAAGCTGATCCTCTCCGGCGCCATGGATCGGCTCGGCCCCCACCGCGCCGCCCTGATGGCGACGTTGGAGGAGGCGATGCGTGCCGCCGAGCAGCACGCCAAGGCGCAGGCTGTGGGGCAGGTCGACATGTTCGGCGTGCTCACCGAAGAGATTGACGACGTCAAGAAGGCGTTTGCCAACGTGCCGCACTGGCCTGACAAGGTGTGGCTGGAAGGGGAGCGCGAGACCCTCGGGCTCTATCTCACCGGTCACCCCATCAACCAGTACAGCAGCGAGTTGCGTCGTTATACCTCGGGTCGCCTGTGCGATCTGCATCCCACCTCCCGCGATACCGTGACCACGGCGGCGGGGCTGGTGATTGCAGCTCGCAGCATGGTGACCAAGCGTGGCAACAAGATGGGGATCTTCACCCTGGACGACCGTTCCGGTCGCCTCGATGTGACCCTATTCAGTGAAGCGCTGGAAAAATATGAAGAATTGATGCAAAAAGACCGCATTTTGGTGGTTTCTGGACAGGTCAGCTTTGATGACTTCTCCGGTGGCCTTAAAATGTCGGCTCGAGAATTACTGGATATCAACGATGCGAGGGAGCGTTTTGCCAGAGCAATCCGCATCTCCCTCGATGAACAGCGGATTGATGATCGCTTTTTCCCGCGTTTGTGCGAGATTTTGGAGCCCGCCCGTGCCGGAGTCTGTCCGGTTCAGGTAAACTATCGTCGCCCCGGCTCCCGGGTGCGATTGACGCTCGGTACCGAGTGGCGGGTGACGCCCACCGATCAACTGATAGATGACTTGCGAGTCCTGCTTGGACGAGAGCGGGTTGAATTGGTTTTTGATTAGAGGTTCTAAGGCCCTATGAGTCTTTTTCTGGATTTTGAACAGCCGATTGCCGAGTTGCAGGCGCAGATTGATGAACTCAAACATGTGAGTGAAGGCAATCACGCCGTGGATCTGAAAGACGAGATCCGCCGGCTGGAGAAGAAAAACGAAGAGCTGACCAAGAAGATCTTCGGTGATCTGGGTGCCTGGCAGGTATCCCAGATGGCGCGTCATCCCCAGCGCCCCTACACCTTTGACTATATCGAGCATATCTTCACCGATTTCGACGAGTTGGCTGGCGATCGCGCCTATGCCGATGACAAGGCTATCGTCGGCGGCATCGCCCGTCTCGATGGTGAGCCGGTGATGGTGATTGGTCACCAGAAGGGTCGCGAGACCAAAGAGAAGATCAAGCGCAACTTCGGCATGCCGCGTCCGGAAGGATACCGCAAGGCCCTGCGTCTGATGGAGATGGCCGAGCGCTTCAAGATGCCGATCATCACCTTTATCGACACCCCGGGCGCCTACCCCGGCGTCGGTGCCGAAGAGCGTGGTCAGTCCGAAGCGATTGCCCGCAACCTGAAAGTGATGGCCGGTCTGACCGTGCCGGTGGTCTGCACAGTGATTGGTGAGGGCGGTTCAGGTGGTGCGCTGGCCATCGGTGTGGGGGATCGCGTCAACATGCTGCAGTACTCCACCTACTCCGTCATCTCGCCGGAAGGGTGTGCCTCCATCCTGTGGAAGAGCGCTGACAAGGCCTCCGTAGCTGCCGAAGCAATGGGCATTACTGCCCAGCGTCTGAAAGAGCTGAAACTCATCGACAATATCGTCGAGGAGCCGCTCGGCGGCGCCCACCGCGACGTGGAAAAGATGGCCAAGCGTCTGAAAGACCGCATTCAGCAGGATCTGAACGCTCTGCGTCCGCTCGAGACCGAGCAACTGCTGGAACAGCGCTACCAGCGTTTGCTGGGCTACGGTTACTGCTAAGCGCAGCCTGACCTTGAGCATCCAGGCCCCCGTCATCGACGGGGGCTTTTTATTGCTGATGGCCTGTCTTGCGGTGAGTGCCCCAACACGCCCTGAAACGACGCAGGTCTGCATGGGCGGGTGAGGGGAGGGGTTGCCGTTGGCGAGGGCGGTCAGAGAGCAGGAAGAGGAGGGCTGTGCGCTTTGTCTGTCGCCGGTCTGTCTCTTGTCTGCAGTTATCCCGTGGCATCGCTTGCGGTATCCGATTTCGGCATAAAAAAGCGCCCCGGCTGTGCGGGGCGCTTTTACAGGTGTCTGGCGGTATTACAGTTCAATCTCGTCTGTAAGACCTTCATAGGCGATATCGATGGATTGCAGCTCCTTCTGCAGGCGATGCTTGTCTTTCAACGCCTCGATCTCACGCCATTTACGTTTTTTTCCCGTTGTCCCGCGGCTACGCGAACCGAGTTCAACCACCTCGTCATAATCGAAGTTGAACATTTCCATGGCTCCCTCCTTGGTTTTTATCGTTTTCACCACCCGTATAACATAACGAATCTGAAATTAAAACGTTTTCGTGACGACTCTATGACAGAGCTAGAAAAGCCCATGAAAAAAACCGGGCCCCTTGGTAGGGGCCCGGTTTTTTCAGAAAAAAGAACAGATTACAGGCGGCTTGCCAGCATGGTTTCCAGCTTGCCCTGGTCGATGGCGAACATGCGGATGCCTTCGCCCAGCTTCTCGTGGGCCATAGCGTCCTGGTTCAGTTCCCAGCGGAATTCGGCTTCGGTCATCGGAGTCGGCTTGGCTTTGCGCTCACCGGTGTAGTCCAGTTTGCGAACCACGGCGCCTTCGGTCTTGCTCAGCTCTTCCAGCAGGGCCGGGCCAATGGTCAGGCGATCGCAACCAGCCAGTTCCAGGATCTCGCCGGTGTTGCGGAAGCTGGCGCCCATCACCACGGTCGGGTAGTCGTGCTGCTTGTAGTAGTCATAGATGGCGGTGACGGATACCACGCCCGGATCTTCGCTGGCGGTGTAGTCACGGTTGTGCTTGGCCTTGTACCAGTCGAGGATGCGACCCACGAACGGGGAGATCAGGAAGGCACCGGCTTCGGCACAGGCACGGGCCTGGGCGAAGGAGAACAGCAGGGTCAGGTTGCACTGGATACCCTCTTTCTCCAGTACCTCGGCGGCACGGATGCCTTCCCAGGTGGAGGCCAGCTTGATCAGAATGCGGTCGTTGCTGATACCCGCTTCGTTGTAGAGACGGATCAGCTTGCGTGCTTTGGCGATGCTGGCAGCGGTATCGAAGGAGAGACGGGCATCCACTTCGGTGGAGATACGGCCCGGAACGATCTTCAGCACTTCCAGACCGATGTTGACGGCCAGCTTGTCGCCCGCGTCGATGATTTGCTGTGCCTTGTCCTGGCTCTGGGCTTTGGCCCAGTTGATGGCGTCTTCGATCAGCGGAGCGTACTCGGGGATCTCGGAGGCCTTCAGAACCAGAGAGGGGTTGGTGGTGGCATCGATGGGCTGATAGCGTTTGATGGCTTCGATATCACCGGTGTCGGCAACAACAGTGGTCAGGGCTTTCAGCTGGGTTAATTTATCGGCCATAGCGAATATCATCTCTTAATGAGGGAATCATCCCTGGGTTGCGGGCTTGAGACGGTGGTTCTGAAATAAAATTACAGGATCTTGGTGCCTCAGGCTCAGAAAAGCGCGATGGGGGCGGCCCATCGTCATTGCCTGCCTAATTAATACTTATGTGGTGCATCCTGCAATAGGGGCGCTTGGTTGTTAAATATTCAGGCTGGCCATTCATTCCGTTTCAATGAGCTAAAGTTGATGATTTATAAGGTTTTTTATCTTGTTTCTGCAGGCTTTTCCGGTTTGCTTCCGGCTCAACTTTTTTAGCCAATATCCATATTTGTGTCATCGATCACACAAATTGTCCTGTTGCGTACTTGAAATTTAATTACAGAGAAAACGTTTGGTGAAATATCCCCGTTTGAAAGCCATTTCAGGCAAGCGTTTGCGTTTTCGGATAACTCATCAGGGATATATCAAAGTGGTTCTCTTATGGGGCTTAATGGTGGCCTGCCTGATTAGATTATTGAGTTTGTTGAAAGTTTGCGATTTAAATGGAGCTTTATGGGCTTTTACCGTTCGTTTTTTGTGTCCCGAGTGATCGGGATCACTATTCCGGGCTCTCCCGCTGTGCTAGATTCCGCCCCTTTAGCGAAACGCTAATTAAACGACAGACAGAAAACGGTCAGCGCAGACTGACCATGGATGTGAATAACAACGAGAGAATTATGGACACCTTGATTGCGATGCTAAACGACCTGATGTGGGGAGCCGTGCTCATCTACCTGCTGATCGGGGTCGGTATCTTCTTCACCTTCAGACTGGGTTTTATCCAGATCCGTCACTTTGGCCACATGTTTTCCGTGCTGAAAAACAGCCGCAAATCGGACAACGCGGGCATCTCCTCTTTTCAGGCTCTCTGTACCAGCCTCGCCGCTCGTGTCGGCACCGGCAACCTGGCCGGTGTGGCCGTCGCCATCTATCTGGGTGGCCCGGGTGCCATCTTCTGGATGTGGCTGATCGCCTTTATCGGTATGGCGACGGCGTTTGTGGAAAGCACCCTGGCCCAGCTCTACAAGGTCAAGGATGAGGATGGCAACTACCGTGGTGGCCCGGCCTACTACATGGAAAAGGGCCTCGGCATGCGCTGGATGGGGGTGCTCTTCTCCCTCTGCCTGATCCTGGCATTTGGTCTGGTGTTCAACGCGGTGCAGGCCAACTCCATCAGTCTGGCGATGAAGGTGGCGTTTGGCATTCCTGACTGGGTCAGCGGTCTGGCGCTGGTGGCGCTCTCCGGCCTGATTATCTTCGGCGGCATTCGTGGCATCGCCCGTTTTGCCGAGCTGGTGGTGCCCTTTATGGCACTGGCTTACATCCTGCTGGCGCTGGTGATCGTGGCGATGAACATCACCGAGCTGCCCCATGTCTTCATGCTGATCATCAAGTCCGCCTTCGGGATTGAACAGGCGGGTTCCGGTGCGCTGGGTTATGCCATCTCCCAGGCGATGATCAATGGCATCAAGCGCGGTCTCTTCTCCAACGAAGCGGGCATGGGCTCTGCGCCCAACGCCGCGGCGACCGCCACTCCCTATCCGCCGCATCCGGCCTCTCAGGGTTATGTGCAGATGCTGGGGGTCTTTATGGACACCATCGTCATCTGCAGCTGTACCGCCGCCATCATCCTGATGTCCGGTCAGTTTGAGCCGGGCTCCGGCGTGACCGGTGTCGAGCTGACCCAGCGGGCGCTCTCCTCCCAGATTGGCAGCGGCGGCAACATCTTCATTGCTGCGGCCATCTTCTTCTTCGCCTTCACCTCTATCGTGGCGAACTACTCCTATGCCGAGACCAATCTGGTGTTCCTCGAGCACAACCACAAGGGCGGTCTGATGCTGTTCCGGGTGTTCGTGCTGGGGATGGTGATGTTCGGTGCCGTGGGTGAGTTGCCGATTGTGTGGGCGATGGCGGATGTCTCCATGGGGCTGATGGCCATCGTCAACCTGGTGGCGATCCTGCTGCTCTCCAGCGTTGCCATCAAGCTGGCCAAGGATTACAACGACCAGCTCCGGTTGGGCAAGGTGCCCACCTTCGATGCCAACAAGTACCCCGAGATCCGCTCCCAGCTGGAAGAGGGGATCTGGGACAATCCGACCAAAAAATAACAAGCGGTGAGTCAGACCTTGAGTCAAACCTCTTGAGTCAAAACTGAGGGGGGGAGCCAGTGGCTCCCCCTTCTTTTATCGCGTGCTCTTCGGCTGCTTATCCCAGCGCCGAACGAGCTGTCTGATACGTCGTCGCAACTGGCGCCAGCAGCGCCCTTGTTGCCGGTCGCTGAGGGGGGCATAACGCCAGCGGCGATAGAGCCACGCACTCTTTAGCAGGGGGTGGGCAAGGTCGGGGCGCAGCCGCACCAGTCGCTCGCACCATGCCCCCATGCTCTCGGCTGGCTGGGGTGGGCAGCCGCTGCGTTTGCCCCGTTTGAGCAGGGGCTGCCAGATACGCCGCTCTGGCGGCAGGCGGGCGGGCAACAGCAGGGGCAGGCTCACCAACAGTGCAACCAGCATCAGGCTGGCGAGGATCAACCAGGGGGTATGTCCCGCCAGAGCAGGCCAGCGCAGGCCGATCTGCTGCCAGAGCTGACCCGCATCGTGGCCAATCACCCAGCGGCTCCACTGGTAGTCGATATTGTTGCCCCACCAGCGCAGCTGATTGAGCAGGGCCCAGTTGCGATAACGCTGCAAAGCGAGCGGGTCGGCGGCGGTAAACTCGTCGTTCAGGGCCTCTGTTACGCCGCCTTCAATGCGCTCCGGCGCCACCGCGGCAGTGGGGTCGACTCGCCGCCATGATCCCCCTTCATCGAGATACTCCACCCAGGCGTGGGCATCGAACTGGTGTACCGCCAGATAGTTGCCTCTGGGATTCCACTCGCCGCCGAGATAACCGGTGACCAGCCGTGCCGGAATACCGGCCGCGCGCAGCACGAAGGCAGTCGCCATGGCGTAGTGGCCGCAAAAGCCGCGCTGGGTATCGAACAGGAACTCATCCACCCCGTCACTGCCAAGCCGTGGCGGGGTCAGGGTGTAGTAATAGGATTGGCTGCGAAACTGCGCGAGCAGGGCGGCGACCAGCGCTGCGCGATCCGGATAGCGCGCAGCCAGCGCTTGTCCATGGGCGCGCGCTCTCGGGTTGCCTCCGGCTGGCAGTTGCAGGTTGCGCTGGGCGGCTTGGCTATCAGCCTCGATCTGTGCTTTGCCGCGGCCAATGCGATAGCGGATCGCCACCTCGCCGCTTCCCTGACGATAGAGGGTGTCGAGAGGGGTAAGCAACACAGGACCTGCCAGCAGGCGCGGTTCACTCAGAGCAAAGGCCCAGCGGTGGCGCTGGGGCTCGGCGATCACCTCGTAGCTTCCGGCGGGTAACGGACTATCTGTCAGTTGATTGTTGGTCTGTGAAGATGACGCCAGAAGCGTGAGCCCGGTTTGCACCGGCACCGTCCGCTGCCACGCCTTGATCTCGGGGCTCAGCAGCCAGCGCTGGCCATCGAAAATCTCCTGCCGCATCACCGGAAAGTAACGCTCGCGTGCCGGGGGGGGGCCATCGGCAAAGGTGACGCGAAACGCCAGTTCGGAGGAGTTGACCAGTTCGCTGATATCGCCGGGGGCCAGCTCTTCCGAGAGCCCCGACAGGGCGCGGCTGGTGGTGGGCATCTGCCAGAGGGGCGGGAGCCTTGGCAGCAGCAAAAATAGAGTGATAAGCAGGGGAAGCGCCAGCAGCAGGGCGCCACCCGCGCTGCGCCAAGGCCGTTTCTGCTCGGGGGCGATGGCGGCGACCAGCGCGGTCACCGCCAGCCAGAGTGCCACCGCCATCCCGGCCGTCCAGCCGATACTTTGCCGCTGCACCAGCGCTAGCGCAATCAGAAAGAAGGCGAGCAGCAGCACCAGCTCGATATCCCGTTCGCGCCGGACCTCGATCATCTTCAGGCTATAGCTGAGCCAGAGTAGATTGATCAGGGCAGGCAGGGTGCCCAATGTGCGCCACTGCAGCCCCAGCAACACTAAGGTAGTGATGGCCAGCAGTGCTAACCAGCGCGCCGGAATGGGCGGCCAGCCGCGCCACAGCATCATGGCCCGGACGCAGAGGGTAGCGGCGCTTACTGTCACCACCCAGAGCTGCAACTGGGGCCAGAGCGCTGCGACCAGCAGCAGCTGTTGCAGGGCGATGAGTGGCAGCAGGCGGCGGTTATCGAGCTGCATCCCGTGTGCTCTTCGGTGGTGTCGCATCGAATCGGGCCAGTGCCAGCAGGCAGCGCTGCACAAAGGCGGCGCCGCTATCAGGCCCCAGCGTCTGGTTTGCCAGCGTCAGGGTGAAGGGGATACCCCGCTTGCCGTAATCGGCGCACCACCAGGCCAGCACCGCCAGCCGCTGCTCCAGATCCCCACCTGCGACCCGCTGCAAGGTGAGGTGAGTATCATCCTGCAGCGGTTCATGGAACTGCTTGGTCAGCAGGCCGCGCCCCTGAGCAAGCTGCTTCCAGGCGACCCGGCTCAGGGGCTCACCGGTTTGGTGTGTCCGCAGGGTATCAAAGTCACCGAGGGGGGCCGGAGCGGGCTGGCCCTGATGACCCTCGCTTTCGGTCGCATGTTCCCCTCTTAGCGCCCCGAACGCCGGTTTGGGGGCGAGCCAGCCCTCCAGCTGCAGATCCAGCAGTGACCAGCAGCGAAACAGGCCGAGAGGGTAGCGGCTCTCGACACGCAATTGGCCAAGGGGCAGTGGGCCACGGCGCGAGCCCGATACCGGCAGGATCAAGGTGCGGGGCACAGCGTCGGCCTGTGCCAGCCAGAGGGTCCCTTCGTTGAGGCTAAAACGGAGCGCCAGCACCGGGCGCCGGCTGTGCACCAAGATACGCATAGGAAGCTGGCTACCCGCTTCCCCCAGCACCAGCGGGCCCCCCAGCAGCTCCAGCCCCAACAGGTTGCGATGGGTGAGCCACATGGCGGCCATAAACAGACTGCCGAGACAGTAGGCCACCAGCAACACCAGATTGTTCTGGTAGTTGGTGCCGAGCAGATAGATGGCGAGTAGCACCAGCAGATAGAGCAGCCCCATGCGGGTGGGGAGGATAAAGAGGCTGTGAGTCCCTAGCGTGATCTGGCGGGCCGGGGGAATGCGGCGATCGAGCCAGCGTCGTTGCCAGTTTTCTCTCCTTTGCCGCCAGCGGGTGAACAAGGTGCTCATCAGGGGTTGTCCGGATCGACCCTGGCCAGCAGCCGCTGGCTCAGGGGGCTGGCCTCGCCGTGTTGCACGCCGAAGCTGCCCCGCAGCCGATGCTCGGCCACATAGGGGAAGACCGCCTGCACATCCTCCACCGTGACGAAGCGCCGCCCGGCTACCAGCGCCCAGGCCCGACTCACCGCCAGCAAGGTCTGGGCCGCCCGGGGGGAGAGGGGCTGTGGCAGATCCCCATCAAAGCGGCTCTGGTGCACCAGCGCCAGCAGGTAGTCGAGGGTGGCATCGGAAACATGGATGGCATCCCCTTCGTTTTGCAAGGCTGCCAGCTCGGCAGCATCCAGCATGGCGGGCAACGGACCACTCGGCTGGTGGCTCCGCAGCAGCTGGCGCTCCGCCACTCGCGGCGGAAAACCGAGAGAGAGTCGTACGGCGAAGCGATCGAGCTGGGACTCCGGCAGCGGATAGGTGCCCGCCTGATCCGCCGGGTTCTGGGTGGCGATGACGAAAAACGGATCGGGGAGGGGATGGGTGTGGCCCTCGATGCTCACCTTGCCCTCGGCCATCGCCTCCAGCAGGGCGCTCTGCACCTTGGGGCTGGCGCGGTTGATCTCGTCCGCCAGCAGCACCTGGGTGAAGATGGGGCCGGGGTGAAAGCGAAATGTTTGCTGCTGGGGGTCAAAGATCTGCAGCCCCAGCAGGTCGGCAGGCAGCAGATCGGCGGTGAACTGCATCCGCCGGCATGCCAGCCCCAGCACCTGCGCCAGCGCGTGGGCCAGGGTAGTCTTGCCCATGCCGGGCAGATCCTCGATCAGCAGATGACCGCGTGCCAGCAGCGTCACCAGC
The DNA here is from genome assembly GCF_027707745.1 of Aeromonas sp. QDB23. Taxonomy (NCBI): domain Bacteria; kingdom Pseudomonadati; phylum Pseudomonadota; class Gammaproteobacteria; order Aeromonadales; family Aeromonadaceae; genus Aeromonas; species Aeromonas sp. QDB23. The sequence goes on along the minus strand of NZ_JAPCJA010000008.1, from coordinate 8,516 downwards.
GCGATTTTCAGCTGTAGCGGCTTGCCCAGAATGACTCGCTCCAGTGTCGCCAGCACCGCCGTGATGTGCTCTTGTGATCTCACTTGCACCTCCATTTCTCTTTCTGGCTCTTTGGCACCTACAGCTTATACGCCAGCGAGCAGAGGGAGGGCTCATCGAGCCATAAGTGATGCAGCCTCGGCCATGTCCCTGTGACTTCACCGAGACTTCACACCGGCCCATCGTGGGCACATACATCTTGTTTATGCTAATGCCAATTTCATTCACCACGAGAATAATCATATGCAACAACTATGTGCGTTCGCGCTACTGACGCTAGGTAGCCTGCTGCTAGCCCCTTGTACTTATGCCAGCGAGGAGGCCCCGCTGACCGCCACAGTGGACGGCATTATCCAGCCGATGCTCAAGGAGTATCGGATCCCGGGGATGGCGGTCGCCGTACTGAAAGATGGCAAGGCCCACTATTTCAACTATGGGGTTGCCAACCGGGAGATTGGCCAGCGGGTCAATGAGCAGACCCTGTTCGAGATCGGTTCGGTCAGCAAGACCCTGACCGCGACCCTTGGCGCCTATGCCGCGGTCAAGGGGGGGTTGAGCTGGATGACAAGGTGAGCCAGCACGCCCCCTGGCTCAAAGGTTCCACCTTTGATGGTGTGACCATGGCCGAGATTGCCACCTACAGTGCGGGTGGTTTGCCGTTGCAGTTCCCCGATGAGGTAGATTCGAATGACAAGATGCGCACTTACTATCGGAGCTGGTCACCGGTTTATCCGGCGGGGACCCATCGCCAGTATTCCAACCCCAGCATAGGCCTGTTTGGTCACCTGGCCGCAAATAGTCTGGGCCAGCCATTTGAGCAACTGATGAGCCAGACCCTGCTGCCCAAGCTGGGTTTGCACCACACCTATATCCAGGTGCCGGAGTCGGCCATGGCGAACTATGCCTACGGCTACTCGAAGGAAGAGAAGCCCGTCCGGGTCACTCCGGGCGTGCTGGCGGCCGAGGCTTACGGGATCAAGACCGGCTCGGCGGATCTGCTGAAGTTTGTCGAGGCCAATATGGGGTATCAGGGAGATGCCGCGGTAAAAAGTGCGATCGCGCTGACCCACACCGGTTTCTACTCGGTGGGAGAAATGACCCAGGGATTAGGATGGGAGAGTTACGCCTATCCGGTGACCGAGCAGACATTGCTGGCGGGCAATTCACCAGCGGTGAGCTTCCAGGCCAATCCGGTTACGCGCTTTGCGGTGCCCAAAGCGATGGGCGAGCAGCGGCTCTATAACAAGACGGGCTCGACTGGCGGCTTTGGCGCCTATGTGGCGTTTGTGCCCGCCAGAGGGATCGCCATCGTCATGCTGGCCAATCGCAACTATCCCATCGAGGCCAGGGTGAAGGCGGCTCACGCCATCCTGAGTCAGTTGGCTGAGTGATCGGCCGAGTTCAGGGCGTCCAAATTTGACAGTGACGCCGGGGCAACCCCGGCGTCATGCGGGGATGCTCGTCTCCGGCAATCGTGCTGTGGTGGGTTTTGCTTCCTAAATGGCTCGATGATAGGAACAAAATTTCCTGATTGGAATGTACCGATCGCCATCTCTTCACTAGGTGCAGGAGAGGGCCCACCATATAGTTCCCCCCATTGCGGCCCTGTCCGATGTCATGTTCATTACGTTCGTTACCACCTTGGCCCTGCCCACTCTTCGCCTGTTGCTGCTTTCCGGCGGGGCTGGCGGGTCAATCTGCTATGGAGCATCCATGCCTGTATTCCTGTTGTGCAGTTTTCTGATGATCATCCTCTATCCGGTCGGGATCGATCTCTATCTGGTGGCAGTGCCCCAGATTGCCGATACCCTGCAGGCGAGCGAGGCGCAGATCCACACCGCCTTCTCCATCTATCTGTTCGGCATGGCGGCGACCGTGTTGCTGGGGGGAATGATTGCCGATCGCTACGGGCGGCGCTGGGTGGTGCTCGGGGGGGCGCTGATTTTTGTCGTCGCCTCGCTGGTGGCGGGTCATGCCGAAGGGATCTCCCAGTTCTACCTCGGCCGTTTCTGGCAGGGGGTCGGGGCGGGGGCGCTCTATATCATGACTTTTACCGTGCTGCGGGATGTACTGAGTCAGGAGCGGCTGGCGATGGCGCTCTCGATGATCAACGGGGTGATCTGCGTGATCCCGGTGCTAGCGCCGGTGCTCGGTTATCTCATCCTGTCCCATTTTGACTGGCGCGGGATCTTCGTGGCGATGGCGCTGGTGGCGGCCGTCAGCGGTCTGGTCAACCTGCTGCTGCTCAAGGAGACCCGTCCGGCCCGGCAACCGGGGAGTGGCGCGGCGCTGCCCTTTGCCCTGCTGCGCTCGCCGCGCTTTATGTTGCTCTCCCTGCTGACCAGTGCCAGCGTGACCGCCATTCTGGTCTATGTCAGCGTCTCGCCGCTGATCCTGATGAAGGAGTTTGGCTTCACGACCGAACAGTACTCCATCGTGATGATGGTGATGGCCGGGGTGAGTATGTCCACGTCTTTCCTGACCCCCCTGCTGTTGCGCCGTTTGGGCAAACAGAAGGTGCTGGCGGTGTCTCATCTCGCCTATCTGCTGGCGGCGTGCTCACTGCTCGGCAGCTGGCAGGCTGGGGACGATATCCATCTCTTGCTGCCGGGTTTTGCGCTGGTTTGTGTCGGCTTCTCCTGTGGCTTCGGGGTAGCGATGGGAGAGGCGCTCGATGGTTGCCAGCATAACGTGGCCTTTGCCAGCGCCGTGCTCTGCATCATGCAGATCAGCCTCTCCGGCCTCTATATCTGGTTGCTTGGCCGGCTCGGCTTTACTCCGTCCGAGATGCTGATCTATGCCCTGCTGCTGGCAATGCTCAGTTACCTGGCTGTCAAAGGGCTGGTACCATGGCTCGCGGTCCGTGAAGCGCGGTCGCAGGGCTGATGGAAGATGAGAGGGGATATGCGCAACCTGGGTGAACTCGATTTGAACCTGCTGGTGGTCTTCAAGTACCTGATGCAGGAGCGCAGTGTGGCAGGGGCGGCCAAAAAGCTCTGCGTCACCCCGTCGGCGGTGAGCAAGTCTCTGGCCAAGTTGCGGGAGTGGTTTGACGATCCCCTGTTTGTGCGGGTGCGGCAGGGGTTGCAGCCGACCAACCTCTCCCTGACCCTGGAGGAGGAGCTGAAGGTCTGGTTCCAGCTCACCGACAGCATCACCTCGCTCAATAGCGATGCGATCCCCGACGGTGCCCGCTTCACGCTGGTGATGGAGTCCCCCTTCTACATCAGCTTCCTGAGCGATCTGCCCATGACCATCTATGAGAAGTACCCGAAATCGGTGGTCAGGATGCTGGGGTGGGATCACCACTCCCTCAACGACATCGTCAATGGTGATGCGGATCTCGGCTTCTGCGCCCGCGAAACCCATGGCCGCTCCCGGGCCAAGGTCAACCGCTTGCCTTATTACATCGATCACGAGGTGCTGTTTACCGACCGTCCGGTGGTTTTTCTGCGCAAGGATCACCCGCTGCTTGAGCAGAAGTGGTCGCTGGAGAACTTTCTGGCCTGTCCCCAGATCAGCATGGTGTGGGAAGCGAACGATACCTGGGCCCTCGACAGTCTGCTGGAGGATGAGGGGCTGAAGCGGGAGGTGCCCATCATGGTCGCCAGTTTCGAGCAAGCGCTGCATATTGCCTCCCAGTCGAGCCACGAGCTGATCGCGGTGGCCCCCTCCTACTGTGGTGGTTATGCCAGTCGGCATCACGGCAATCTGATCGCCATGCCGCTGCCGCTGCCGGAGAAGCTCTATGCCCAGCTGGAGATCGCCTTCATCCTGTTGTGGCACAAACGGCACAATCAGGATGCCAAGGTGATGTGGCTGCGTAACGAGATCCGGCGACTCTATAACGACGAATTGCCACGCTAATGTGGCCGTGACGATGCCCATTGATTAGCCGGAGCCAGCTGTTTCGGCTTGTTATTGATTATTTAACCGGCGGTGATGATGGCGATGGATTATTTAGTTGCCTGTTTTTTCGCCAAACAATGTCGCAACATTCTTTCTGAAATGGAATGTTCTGACTTCTGCTTTTGCTGTAGACGCCAGCATGGGGCCGTTAGATACTGCGATTCATAACAAGAAAGGCTAACTTGCATTCAATCCCTATTGAGGGGGATGCAAGAGGTCGTACATTAAAATTGGCTTGAACAAACATCATTGCTCTGCGTTAACACGGGAAGTGTGGCAGATGATGCTGATCAAAAAACCTCATCACATATATCATTTTTAATTTTTACGGTCGTGACACTGCCATCCCAATATTGGCGGTGCCATATCTGGCAGTCAAAATTTGATGATATCATTGGCAGCACCAGCAAGGTAGTTTAAATGGTTAATTACAAAACGATCATTATCGTCTGCTTGACGGTTGTTAACTGTAGTTGTGCCAAACAGGTTATTGATGTCAATGCCTCACAGGCATTTATACTTGGTAACGAAAATAGTGTCAATTCGACAGATGTCACTAGCCACTTCTTCTTTTCAGATATTGATATTGGCCTGAGCGAGCCTATAGACGCCGCGGCTATTTGTCATGGTGCTGAAAATATTGTTCGGATTGAAACCAAGCAATCTTGGCTTGACTCTTTGGCTAGCGGAATCACCTACGGTATTTATACCCCACGGGAAGCCAGAATTTATTGTTCCAAAAAATAATAGTGAGAAATTTTCTGATGATGGATAGTCATAAATGGGTATTGTTGGGGGCTTGTATGGCCACCCTGTCTGGCTGTGGTGGCTCAGATGATCATAAATCAACTATAGAAACCAAGGTTGCACCTGTTCCTCATATTTCTGCTGAATCTTCTCAGGAGAATATCATTAAACAAGGTATCACTTTACCACAGCCGGGTATTTATCAGACCGCGCTGCTTACTCAAGGTCATATTCAGAAGATAATAAATAACATTGATAGCCTTGCCATCGTTTATCCCCGTGGTGAACACGAGTTGCGTTGGGATGTTTTGGCTGATGATGGCGACTTCGCCACTTGGTGGATTGGTCGGGCCGAGTTACTGGCCGGTAGCGACAAGCCATCGACGTTGAACCTGACGCGCATTAGCAGAAAGAAAGATGCGGGTAATTTCGTGATGATAAGGGCGATAATGGTGCTGAGTTACAAGCATCACCTTATCAAATACAAAGTAATACCCCTAGCAAAGTGTTATTTAAAAGTTGGCCTGTGATTAATGTGGATGGTATCGCAACCAGATATTCTGCATTTGATTTCTCCAGTACGGGTATTTCTGTCTACAATAATTGGAGTGGTTATGTGGCAATTATTCCGCCTCAGCGTGCCACAATCGGGACTAATATCAGGACTAATAATTGGAAAATAAAATCAGGGCTGGCAACAGAAATGTTGGGAAACATCGATGTTACCAATAATAGTGGTAAGTTAACAGTTGGTATGGAGTTGCCATCGGCTGGGTGCACTGTAGTTGGTAAAGGTGATGTGGATACCAGCAAGCCATTAAGCAAACTGACCTTTACTGGATTTGAAAAATGCAAGTTTGCTATAGATGATGATGCGGGTTGGAGTCAGGCTGATTACAAAAACACAGAGGGTTTAGCTAAAGTAAAAGGTACAGCTATTGCGTATGTGGCCGAATTTAAAGATGAAAAAAATATCGAAAATTTAGTTATCGGATTCCCTGAACTCAATGGCGTAATCTTCAAACTAGCAGATAAATAATTTATTTCTGTAATTTGAGCCACATGAGGTACCGTGTTACCTCATGTGGCTTACCATTGAAGTTATATTGAACAGATAATATCTTTTCTATCAGTCTGAGCTATCCAAGTTCCATCAGTGACGCTTTGCATTAGTTGCCAGTAGTCTTTTCTGTTAATATTCATATTTAACAGAATGCAAATAGGACCAACTGGGGGGACTACCCATTCCCTTTTTTGGCAGAGATAAGTGAATGCTTCTTCTCAGCCAGATAATGGGCCGTATCTGTTGTGGAATGGCCCCCCAGAGCACGCAAGTTGCAAGAGGTTGTATGCGAACACTGAGTGAACTCGATTTGAACCTGCTGGTGGTGTTCAAATATCTGATGGCTGAACGTAGTGCCACGGGTGCGGCTACGCTGCTCGGTGTCACGCCTTCCACTGTGAGCAAGTCGCTTGCCAAATTACGGGTCTGGTTTGGCGATCCGCTGTTTGTGCGGGGACGCAAAGAGTTGCAGCCCACTAATCTGGCCTTTGCCCTCGAAGAAGAGCTGAAACTCTGGTTTCCCCTTACCGAACGGATCGCGTCACTCAATAGCGAGGCCATCCCCGATGGCGCCCGTTTCAGTCTGGTGATGCAATCCCCGTTCTACAACAGCTTGCTCAGTGATTTGCCGATGGCCATCCATGAGAAGTACCCCAACTCTGTGGTCAAAATGCTGGGATGGAACCGCAACTCCCTCAATGACGTTGTCAACGGTGATGCGGATCTGGGGGTCTGTGTCCGCGAGAGTTATAGCCGTTCTCAGCTCAAGCTCAGCAATCTGCCCTATTACATCGATCATGAAGTGTTGTTTTGCGATCGGCCTGTGGTCTTCCTGCGCAAGGATCACCCCCAGCTTCAGCAGGAGTGGTCAATGGAGAATTTTCTCAATTGCCCTCATAGCAGCGTGGTGCTGGAGGTCAAGGAGACCTGGGGGCTGGATCTGCTGCTGGAGGATGAGGGACTGATCCGTAAAGTCCCGGTCATGGTCTCCAGCTTTGAGCAGTCATTGCACATCGCATCCCAGCCTGACAACAATCTGATCGCGGTCGCCCCCTCTTATTGCGCCGGACATGCAGCGAAATATCATCCCAATCTGATCACCAGGCCACTGCCCCTGTCTGAAGCGCTTTATCAGCAGTTGGAGCTCACCTTTATCCTGCTGTGGCATAAGCGTCACAATCAGGACGCCAAGGTGTTGTGGCTGCTCAATGAGATACGACGGCTCTATCACCGGGAGTCGATGCCCGTGGGCAGTCAATAATGGGAGCCGGGGCAAGATGCTCCGGCTTTTTTTGTTGCGTAGTGGCGTGATAGGTCGAGCGTGAACCTCATTGATCCAGAAAGCGTTCCATTCAGCGCCGCATATACACAAATGGGCACTGACTGCACGTCTCGTGTGAAGCTCTTTGCACGAAAAAAATTCATGTAGTTTCATTAGAAAACTTCACTAATTGATGATTTTAAAGTGTGATCAACCATTAAGTTCCTGTATTTCCAGTGATATAGCATGGCAACCTTCGATATGGTGGGGTTAAACATAACCCGCATGAGGTGATCCTCCGCAGAGCGGGTGAGTGAGCCAGCCTCAACGGTCGCCAGTGGTTGCGGTTGTGCCATGCCCCGGCTATCCGGCTACCCGTCGTGTGCGCCGGACCAGAGGAGAGTAAGCATCGAGGTTGATGAACCGGCTTGAGTGAAGGGATGCAGCAAAGGTGAAGCCTGGAGCCCGTAACGGCACAGGGCGACGCCATTCACCCATCCCCCGATAACCCGTGATTGCACCGGTTAGATGAAAAATATCTTTCATCGAACGGGGCGCGTGCACCCGAAAATATCCAGATTGGCAGGCTGACGGTGTCCCCTTTATAGCAATGAGGGATCAGAAAATAGTGAAGCAGCCGCCACCAGATTAATAAAAAATAAACCTCAATAAAGGCAGGTTAATATGCGTCCAGCAACAGCACCCACGGGGTTGTTACAACAACCCAAACCCTTCTTCATGATCTTTTTCGTCGAGCTCTGGGAGCGCTTCGGTTATTACGGCGTGCAGGGGATCCTGGCGGTCTTCTTCGTGCAACAACTGGGATTTTCCCAAGAGCAATCCTTTATTACCTTCGGTGCCTTCTCGGCGCTGGTATATGGCCTGATCTCGGTCGGTGGCTATGTCGGCGACCATGTGCTCGGCACCAAGCGCACCATGGTGCTCGGGGCTATCGTGTTGGTGATCGGTTACTTCATGACCGGTCTCTCTATCTATAATCCCGACCTGATCTTCTACGCGCTGGGCACTATCGCAGTCGGTAACTGCCTGTTCAAGGCCAATCCGGCCAGCCTGCTGTCAAAATGCTACCAGCCAAAAGATCCGCGGCTGGATGGGGCTTTTACCCTGTTCTATATGTCGATCAATATCGGCTCCCTTATTTCCCTCTCGCTTGCGCCAGTGATTGCCGATCACTACGGCTATACCGTGACGTATAACCTGTGCGGGGTCGGGCTGATTATTGCGCTGCTCACCTTCTTTGCCTGCCGCAATATGGTCAAGGATATCGGCTCCGAGCCGGATCACCTGCCGCTCAGTTACAGCAAGCTGCTGCTGGTGATAGCGGGCTCGGTGGCCATGGTGTTTTTCTGTGCCTGGCTGATGCACCACGTGGTGATCGCCAACATGGTGCTGATCTTAACCATCCCCTCATATGAGCGAGGCGTGGCGCGGCTTCTGAGGTATGATCGCCATCCTTGACCAGCTAATACCCAACAG